>NZ_LIRE01000151.1 GCF_001402795.1 Pseudanabaena sp. 'Roaring Creek' | reverse complement strand
CTTGATATAGCTACAGTCACTTGACTTTGGATAAATCAAACCCCAAGAATTGATTGGCGGTGCGAAGCAGCGCCAATCAATTCTTGGGGTTTATTTCCTAATCTATTTTGTGCCCGAAGCTACATCTCTCACAATATTCGCCTACATACACAAACTAATCGCCACGGACATTTTTGATTTTGTAGTCGATTTTACTTTGTATTCCCCCATACTATCGGATGCTAAGTATCGGAGGCTAATTATTAGCACATTCCAAACCTACAAGGGATTTCGGACAATGAATGAGCAAACCAGATATAAATTATATGGATATAAAGCCAATCTCAATATATAAGCTCATTTAACATCTTATAAAACTTTTTTGCACCCCAAAAGGTTATCAGAAAGTTATATAAAGTAATATTTTTTCAATAGATAGGGTAAAATCTTTTTGTAGCTTAAGAGTCAGAATTGCTATGTTGCTAATAAATTATAGAAATATTCTGCCAGCTTCTATTGCCTGCATAGGGGGGATGATTCTTACATTTGGTCAACCAGAAATAACTTTCGCAAATGACCAAACTGGGTATACTCCAACGGATCGTCCTCAACCACAACGCACTCAAGGCGGCGGATCTCGATTTCATCCATGCATTGAATATAGTCCATCCTGTAATTAGTAATCAACCGCCATTATGCTTAATTTAAATTCCTAATTTAAGAAGAATAAAGAAACGCGGGGGGCGTACTTTTTATTCTAAGCATTTGGTGATTCGATCTTTGTGAAATTTTTGTATAGATCGTTATTTTATCTGCGATAACCCAAAGATCGCTAGATTTTAACGTAATCGCAATGTATACCTACAGTCACTTGACTTAGGACAACTGTATCAGGGCATAAAAGAGGGTTACCGCGCGGAGCGCGGTAACCCTCTTTTATGCCCTGATACCAATTCACGAAAGTGTGTCCATACTTTTGTGAATTAAAAACTAAACCTCATAAGGGCTTTCAAATTAAGAAATGGCTACGCCATTTCTTAATTTGGTATTAATCGTCCCATCGGGTTGAGGTTTCGAGACCTGATGGAATTGTGCTGAGATAATTACGACAAAGGGCTTGCATACATCTAAGCATTAGTTTGGTACGATTGTGAAACTTTAGTTGCAGAGCCAAGACATAGTGGAGATCGCCTTAGTTGAGGATTCTTTATCAGGACTTACTCCAACAAGTTAGGCTTACTACTCTCATTAAATTCTCTTAGATGATCGCGATTAAAACTCTAAAAGCAAACTGGGAAAATTTACCGCTTAGATTCAAACAGTGGGGTGGATTTTTCCTGTCTAGCGGAAGTGTGTACTTATTAGTATTTGGATTGCGTTGGTTAGGGTGGTTGCAGCCTAGCGAATGGGCAGCTTTCGATCTATTCGTACAGTTGCGTCCTATGGAGCCCGTAGACGAGAGGATCGTTATTGTTGGCGTACAAGAATCGGATATTCGCTACTTAGGGAGTTGGCCAGCCTCCGATCGCACCCTCGCTAAAATTTTACGCAAAATCCGCGCGCAAAAGCCCAAAGTAATTGGCTTAGATCTTTATCGAGATATTCCTGTGGGAGATGGATACCAAGAACTCGAAGAAATATTTAAAACCACTCCCAATCTGATCGGTATTGAAAAAAGCATTAACGATCGCCTTAGTACTGCCATTAGCCCCTCCCCTGTACTTAAGGCTCTAGGTCAAGTATCGGCAAATGATGTAATTGTCGATCCCGATGGTAGATTACGTCGGGCTTTGTTATATCCAATGCCTAAAGGGAATGAAGGTTTACCTAGTTTGGGGCTGGCAGTTTCCCTTGTATACCTCAAAGATAAGGGCATAGAGCCGCAGTCCTCACCATCTGGATATTTACAACTTGGGGAAGCTGTTTTTAAGCCCTTAGAAAATACCGATGGCGGCTATGTCCGTATTGATGCAGGAGGCTATCAAGTTTTGATGAATTACCACGGCTCCTCGCAAAAGTTCCACTCCGTCTCCCTTGAAGATATTTTAGAAAATCGGATCGCTCCCGACCTGATGCGCGATCGCATTGTCTTGATTGGAGCGCAGGCTTCCAGTCTCAATGACGTATTTTACACCCCCTATAGCAGTAATTTTATTACCTCACCCGCTCAAATGTCAGGGGTAGAATTTCAAGCCAATCTCGTTAAGTTAATCTTGGGTGCAGCGAGCGATCGGCGACCTCTATTTCATGTTTGGTCAGATATTGGCGAAGAAATGTGGATTGCGATCTGGTCGATCGCTGGTGCGGCGATCGTTTGGATTTTCTCCACCAAAAGATTAGTCCTGCTAACGGGGACGGTAATTTTCGGCATGGGCTTTCTGATAGGTGGCAGCTATTTACTATTTTTAGGAGGTTGGTGGATACCTCTTGCTCCTGCCCTATATACCTTTATCGGCTCCATGATGGTAATGCAGAGCTATATGTATGTTTCTAGACTGCGCGAGTTAAATTCGGCTCTTTCTGATTCGATCGAACTGCTTGCCCATGATGCCTCCCATGATGCTTTAACGGGTTTACCAAACCGCAATCTATTTATGGATCGCGTAGATCATGCGATCAAATACAGTAAACGCAATTCCAACTATCTATTTGCGATCTTTTTCATTGATTTAGATCGCTTCAAAATGATTAATGACAGTCTTGGGCATAATATGGGCGATCGCTTTTTACAAGCGATCGCCGCACTATTGCAAGACTGCTTGCGATCGATTGATACCGTGGCTCGGCTGGGGGGCGATGAGTTTACAATTCTGGTAGATGATATTCAAGATGTGAGTGAAGCCTTAACCGTTGCTGATCGTATTCTGCATCGGTTTCTCTCTCCCATCACGATCGGGGGCGAAGCGATTTTTCCTAGTGCGAGCATTGGCATTGTGATCAGTACGCCAGATTATGATAATTGTATCGATCTCCTCAGGGATGCAGATATTGCCATGTATCGGGCTAAATCTCTGGGCAAAGGACGATATACGCTCTTTGATCAAGAAATGTACGAACAAACCTTGCGATTAACGCAATTAGAGAGCGAACTGCACTATGCTCTCGAACATCGGGAATTTGAACTTTATTATCAACCCATCGTTTGCCTAGCCACCGATCAACTTGCTGGATTTGAAGCGCTAATTCGTTGGAAGAATCCCAAACGAGGCTTTATTTCGCCTATAGAATTCATTCCTCTAGCTGAAGATACTGGATTAATTGTGGCAGTTGGGGATTGGGTTCTTAGGGAAGCCTGCCAACAATTGACGGACTGGCTCCAGAAGTTCCCCGAAGCTGCCCATTTGAAAATGAGTATTAATTTAGCGAGCCATCAAATTCGTGAACCAGATCTTTTAGATAAGCTCGATATCATCCTTTCCGAAACTGGGGTCAATGGCAGTTCGATCCGTTTAGAAATTACGGAAAGCACTTTAATGGATCAGGGAGAACAGACGATCGCCAAACTGGCGCAATTGCGGGCGAGAAATATCCAATTGAGCATTGATGATTTTGGGCAGGGCTATTCCTCCCTCAGCTATTTGCATCGCTTTCCCATTAATATTCTCAAAATCGATCGAGCCTTTGTCAGTCAGATGAGTGATGGCGGTGAAAATATTGAGATCGTGCGGACAATTACCATGCTAGCCCATACGTTAAATATGAGTGTCGTCGCTGAAGGTGTCGAAACGGAACAACAGATCGAGATTTTAAAAAATTTAGGTTGTGAGTTTGGGCAAGGTTATTTATTTTCGCATCCCTTAACGGCTTCTGCAGCAGAGCAGGCGATCGCAAATAGCATCAAAGAGATCGCCGCCCTATGAGCAATACCCCAAGCTTGGCATCATAATCAGGATGAGACTAACTTGTTTGCCTATAGCCTAACTTTAAGAAAATATTTTCTAGGGTTTCTTGGGTTCGATGAAAGTCGGAGATCGGAATCCCCAATTCAATCAGAGATTTTAGCAAGCCCGCACAGTCTTCTATAGTTCCAGCCAATTGAACCCTGACCACTGACATATCTGGAAGAATCTCCACCTCTTGAATTAATTCCGATCGCTTTAAAGCCGATTGTAAGTCTTCAATATTACCGAGAGTAGAAATGAGAATCTGTTGGCGGTCTTGGTTACTGCGATCGTATAGAGCCTGTAGCCGTGAACTTTCAACCAAAGTACCTAACTCCATAATCCCGATCGAAGTACAGATTTCGGCAAGGTCACTGAGGATATGCGATGAAATGAGAATGGTCATTCCTTGCTGTTGGAGGGACTTGATAATATTGCGAACCTGCACCCTCGCAAGGGGATCGAGTCCTGATACGGGCTCATCTAGCAATAGCAAGGTGGGATTATGAATGATACTCCTAGCGAGACTGAGTCGCTGTTTCATCCCCCGCGACAGGGTAGCGATCGCTTCGTTCTTTTTTTGCTGTAGCTCCACTAGCTCGATCACCTCATGCAATCTCTGCGATCGCTGGGGATCGCGCAAAAAATATAAGCGGGCAAAATAATCGAGATAGTCCCAAACCGTAAGATCATCGTAAAGTGGAAAGTCATCGGGTAAGTAGCCCAATTGCCTCTTTAGTTCGGGATTGTTTTGTCCCCGTAAAAACCTTGCCCCATTAATATAAATTTCACCTGCGGTGGGCTCTTCCGCAGCAGCAAGCATCCGAATTAAGGTGGTTTTTCCCGCACCATTGGGACCGATTAGCCCATAAACTTCGCCTCGGTCAATTTGCAAATCGAGGTGATTGACCGCCACATGGTTATCAAACTGCTTGGTCAATCGATGCGTGCGAACTGTCGGTACTGCTGTCATGAGATTGCCGCGAAAGTTACTGCCATGTTACTCCCCTCATCGAGAATTGTGAAGATATATCGAGTAACTATAGCTATAGCCAAATAAGTTAAGACATAAAACCCAGAAGAGTGTTGCGGCGC
>NZ_LIRE01000695.1 GCF_001402795.1 Pseudanabaena sp. 'Roaring Creek' | reverse complement strand
TTCCTGATAAACAGCTTTTGATTCAGGAAGTCTCGGCTTGGGAAAATCGCAGGAATTCTCTCTCTTGTAAAGTCAATTGGCAATTTACTACTGCTGATGCTCGCATTAAATTGCTTCGCCTCTACCCGTCAATAATTACTTGACTGCCTACTAGCAAGGGTTTTCAAGTTAAGAAATGGCATAGCCATTTCTTAACTTGGTATTACTTATAGCTAACGTGAGTTCGGGATAATTTGAAACTGGCTTTGAGAAAGGGTTTGCTACGCAAACCCTTTCTCAAAGCCCAAAAGTAAAAGCCGTGCGTAGCACGGCTTTTACTTTTGGGCTTTTAAAATTTGCCAACTTAACCCGAACTGATGTTAATTGAGGGAATTAAGCAATTTCTGCACTCTTTCCTTTAATTCGTCACGCACTCTAGGAAAAATTTCGGGATTTTCCGCAGGATCATCTAATTCCCAATCTTCAAATACCTCTCTAGTCCACCATCGAGGAGGTAAAGAAATGCCGCAACCACAGAGGGAAACGACGATATCGAAGTCTTCATAATGAAAGTCACTCAGGGCTTTAGAAGTGTGGTGGCTGATGTCAATGCCGACTTCTTGCATGGCAGCGATCGCTTCGGGGCGAATTTGACTGGCTTCTAACCCAGAACTCGTTATCTCAAACTTCTCACCACCCAAAGCTCTCGCAAATCCCTCAGCCATTTGCGAGCGGGCTGAATTCTTCATACAGACAAACATAATACGTTTCATGATTTATGCTCTTGAATATTTTGAATGTTCTTTTGAATGGAATTTGGATCAAAGTAATTACGTTTGAACCAAAACGCTAAATTTACGAGACTAATTAATACAGGCACTTCGATCAAAGGACCAACCACAGCGACAAAAGCTGCCCCAGACTTAATGCCAAACACACCAACAGCAACGGCGATCGCGAGTTCAAAATTATTGCCTGCGGCGGTAAAGGCAACGCTGGCGGCTTTGTCATAATCCGCCTTGATGAGCCAAGCAAGATAAAAGCTGACTACAAACATCACCACGAAGTAAATCAACAATGGAATCGAAATTTTGACAACATCGAAAGGGATTTTCAACATCAAGCCGCCCTTAAGACTAAACATCACCACAATCGTAAACAGCAATGAAATAAGGGTAATCGGGCTGATTTTGGGAATAAATACCTGCTGATACCAATTTCTACCCTTAGCTTTACTCAGGAAAAACCTTGTCAAAAATCCTGCGATAAAGGGAATGCCAAGATAGATAGAAACAGTCTGTCCAATCTCGATGATGCTCACGTTGACTACAGTACTTCTTAAGCCAAATAGCGGCGGTAATACCGTAATAAAAATCCAAGCATAGAAGCTATAAAACAGCACTTGGAAAATGCTATTAAAGGCAACTAACCCCGCCGTATATTCAGAATTACCCTTAGCAAGATCGCTCCATACCACTACCATCGCGATACATGGCGCAATTCCGATTAGCATCAAACCAACCATATATTCGGGCGAGTCTCGAAAAAAGGCGATCGCCAAGAGAAACATAAAACTCGGCGCAATTATCCAACTCTGAAATAGAGCGAGCGCTAGGATTTTGCCATTGCGAAAGACATCGCCTAATTCTTCATAACGCACCTTGGCGAAGGGTGGATACATCATCAAAATTAAGCCGATCGCGATCGGGATATTTGTAGTGCCAACTTGAAACCGCTCGATCAATTGATCGACCGCAGGGAAGAATGCGCCGATCACCACACCTAAGACCATCGCCAGAAAAATCCATAGCGTCAAAAAGCGATCGAGCATGGATAGCCTTTTAATCGACTTAGCTTGGGACATAAGAAAATCCTTAAACATCGATAGACATCAATATTGATGTCTATCGATATATTGTCACGGAGATGCGATCCATGTCAATATAAATTTTATGAATCCAACTCCAACTACCTGCTGTCCACCACTCCTAAAAAGCCACCTTAACTCGGATGATGCCATCTATTTAGCAGAGATCTTTCGAGTATTAGGCGAGCCAGCCCGATTGCAAATCCTCAGTCTGATTGCGGCTCAGTCTAGTCAAGAGGTATGTGCTTGTGAATTAGTTGAATCATTAGGACTGGCTCAACCCACGGTGAGTCACCATCTCAAAGTTTTATATGGAGCGGGTTTACTCAGCAAAGAACGGCGTGGAACTTGGATTTACTATCGCATTTTGCCTGAGAAGTTAGCGATGTTACGAGATGCTTTGTCTTAACTTGAAAACCCTTACGACTCCCTTCCCAGTGAAGATTAGACGTTGCGGCGCTTCGCGCCGCAACGTCTAATCTTCACTCTACTTAACTAAGAAACCATTTAAGAATTACTTTCTGCGGTCAAAAGCTCTAAGAGATCCCCCTCAATCCCCCTTAAAAAGGGGGAAGAATTTAATTCTCCCCCCTTTTTAAGGGGGGCTGGGGGGGATCTAGTGAATTCTTAAATAGTTTCTAAAGCGTCGCAAGGCGACACTTTAATGATTAATGAAACCAGTTTGCGCCGATACCCCTTGCCATCATGGAGGCGAGCAGCGGAATTAAACTAAAACCAAACAGTTCCACATGAACGATGGTTCTGAGGATTTTGATTTTTTCTGGACTTACTTCGGGGGGCTTTTCCGCACGGAGATTTTTAATCCACATCAAGAAGGAAAAGGTGGGATATAACGATAACAAGCCAACTACAATAAATACGGATATTTTCATCCAGAAAACTGGCTGGTGAGTGTAATATTCAGCGCCCTTCTCGAAATATAAAACCCTTAAAATTCCTGTTGTTAGGACGGTAATCCCTGCTAACCCATAGATACTATCGGCAATGAGAATTCGCCATCCTTCTTTATTGGTTAGATCTTGTTTGAGCGTAAATAATTCCGTCGATAAGCTGGCAAAAATTAGCCCTAGGCTCAAATAATGGAGATAGGCAGCGATCGCATTAGCCCACATAGGATTCCTCTAGTTGAAAATTTCAGGTTCTTAAAGCAAAGCTATATCCAGCTTTGCGGAATCTCAAGGTTATCATCAAAGGATAGTTGCAAGTATTTCTGGCAGGCGATCGCAAATGACCAATATCCTCGACATTATCAAGGCAGATTACGCAAAATTCCCTGAGGCGCAAACCTATAGCATCTATAGCGAAGATGTTTATTTTAAAGATCCTGTCTATAACTTTCGCGGGATTAAGCAATATCAAAAAATGATCGGCTTTATTACCTTCTGGTTTAAGAATCTCCAGCTTGAACTCCATGATATTTCCCGTAGCGAAAACCTCGTTAAAGCTCGTTGGACAATGAGTTGGGATGCGCCCTTACCTTGGAAACCTCGGATTAGTGTTACAGGTTGGAGCGACCTAACTGTGGATAAATTTGCAGATACCTTGGTTAATGGCGAAGGCGATCGCGAATTAATTATTTCCCATATTGACTATTGGGAATGCACCAAATTTGATGTGATTAAACAGCACTTTGTCTTCTAATTTAAGCCTTTGGAAATTTCCAGAATGTTCTCAAAACTAGGGACAGATATTTCTGAAGTGCGATCGCTCAGCCATAACCAATATTCATAATTGCCAGTCCGACCTTGAATCGGGGAAGGAGTCAAACCTTGAAATTGCCAACCTAAACCTTGAGCCGTCGCGAGAACATTGGCGATCGCCTCAGCCCTAATTTTGGGTTCGCGCACAATGCCATTTTTGCCGACTTGCCCCTTACCTGCCTCAAATTGGGGCTTCACAAGCAATAGCGTCTCACGGGGCGATCGCAATAAATTCCAGAGGGAAGGCAAAATTTTTGTCAGCGAAATAAACGATAGATCCAAAACCGCAAAATCGGGAACGATATCGCCATCGGCATACAAATCTTCGGGCGTAAGATGCCTTAAATTGGTGCGCTCCCGTAACACCACCCGCTCGTCGCTGCGGATTTCCCAAGCCACTTGCCCATAGCCCACATCAATACCATAGACCTTGGCGGCTCCCTGCTTGAGCATACAGTCCGTAAAGCCACCCGTCGAGATGCCGCCATCGAAACAAGTGCGATCGCGCAAATCCATGCCGAACTTAGTTAAGGCTCCCGCCAATTTTTCGCCACCACGGGATACGAAAGGGGACTGCTGCTTCACCAAAATTACAGCATCCTCTTTGACTTCCATGCCAACCTTATCAATCACCTGTTGATTGACCTGTACCCAACCAGCCCGAATGAACTTCTGAGCCTGCTCCCGCGATGGTGCAAGCTCCAAGTCAACTAATAAAACATCTAAACGTTTTTTCAAACTTTACGCAACCGTTAATACTTTTTCATATTCTTCTTTATATTTCTGTAAAGAATCCCAAAGATCAACCTTCTGCTGAAGATTCAGCCATAGCTCAGGACCATTTCCCAAAGCTTTACCAAGCCTAATTGCCATATCCACAGTAATTGGTCTATGACCCTGAATTATTTGATTAACTGTTCGCCGCGATACTCCCAACATTTTGGCGAACTGAGTTTGAGAAATTTCTACATCTTCCAAAATATCTAGGATGACTTCTCCAGGATGTGAAGGTCTAATTTTCCTATCTTTTAAACTTTCTAATAAGTTATTCATATTATTTACCTCGTCTTTGAGCCATATATACGCCACTTCTAGAAGCAAGGATGTGGTTATGTGTAATCACATCTTTCACTTTAAATTTTCTAGGGATTCCTTTTAGTTCATGTAAATCATGTCCTGGCAGTCTAATATCCTCTAATTGTGAAGCTGAGCTTATAGCATCAAGTCTTTTTCGTATTTTTTTATCTTCCTTAGTAGTTGCCTATATGTCACCATTTAGCAAACTTTCGAGCAGTTTATTTTTAAAACTTTTTATCATTATTATTTGTTTTATTCCTAGCTACTCCCTTTCCACCAAAGAAATAGACATACAAAACCAAGAATTAGCGTTGTGGCGCGAAGCGCCACAACGCTAATTCTTCACTGGGAAGGGAGTATGATTGCCTGATATATTCATTAAAACTTTTGATTCAGGAAATAGTTAACTAAGTATTAAAATATAAATGCAACTGTAACCTTATAGATTACAGTTGTCAATACTAAATACCAAAGATGCTCTTACCTTGTTGAAAATCTAGCTAAATTCCTTGAAAATAGGCAGCTACACCAAAAATAATAAATAAAACCCCACCGATCGCTGTAATTATCTGTTCGGAAATCCTACCTGCGATCAGACTACCACCAACTACAGCGATCGCCGTGCAGATCCCATGTCCCAAAATTGCGCCGAGGGTCACAAAAACTGGATTATAGGAAGCAGCTAGGGCGATCGTGCTAATCTGAGTGCGATCGCCCCACTCGGCAATAAAGGTCATCACAAAAGCTTGCATCCACAGTCTTAGCCAAGAATATTTCAATAAAATATTTCTCAAAGACTCGCCAAAGACAGGAATAGAGGCTAAGGCACTGGGAGAGTCTTGGGTTTCTATAAACTCTTCTGCTTCGTGAACGATTTCTGCATCCGACTTTGCCGACATCTTGGATGCGTCATAAAGTAACTTCAATCCCAACACAAGGAATAAAAC
Organism: Pseudanabaena sp. 'Roaring Creek'; assembly: GCF_001402795.1. Classification (GTDB taxonomy): domain Bacteria; phylum Cyanobacteriota; class Cyanobacteriia; order Pseudanabaenales; family Pseudanabaenaceae; genus Pseudanabaena. Next base: position 6,763 of record NZ_LIRE01000695.1, on the reverse strand, counting down.
GATCTCACCATAGTGAATGTATATTTTGGGAAATAAAGCCATTACCTGTCCTAAAGCAACAGATAGCACCGTCATCAAGGCAAGCGCCGCAAACACAGCCGCAAATACCGTACGGTGCGGATGACGCATCGCCAGAATTACGGCAATAAAAAATGTCTTATCACCTAATTCAGAAATGGTGATCAATAATAAGCTTGCTGTAAAAGCGGTTAACACTCCTAAAAACTCCTTCAGGTGTCTGAAAAGTCCTGAATGAGCTTGAAGAGATACGCAAAACCTCACCAAGCTCACATCAGGTGTGAACTTAGTGAAAGTCTCGCTGCCAAGCTTTTACTTAAAAGTAATTAAAACTTGTTACTTGAACCAGGCGGTTAGCCAGTATGTTGACTCAAGTGGACTCACTTTGAGCTAAAAGACGTTGCTTTTTTGCTTCTGCTTTTTTGCTTAAAGTAAGTAGCTACTCCCTTTCATATGAATTAAGTTTACTATAGATCGATTCAAAAGATCGATGCAAAAAAATAGAGATGGCGCAATGCACCATCTCTGTTTTTAAATCGATTTTTAAATCCATCTAATGTCAATTCACTGAAGTTATACCAAATCACAAAATGGCTACGACATTTTGTGATTTTAAAATCCTTACTGGGTTTGGTTTTCAATTCCCAAAAGTGTAGCCACACTTTTGGGAATTGGTATAAGGTTTTGAGATTTCCAAAATGGCAAGAACTAAAAGGAGTAGCGTGCGCTACTCCTTTTAGTTCTTTATGCCCAGCTACTTACTGAACTTAAGCGACAACTTCTTCCGTAGCTTCAGCTACGACTTCCTCAGGGATTTCAGGCTCTTCCATAGCATCAGGAACTTCATATTCTTCCTCTTCTACGGCTGCTACAGGGATTTCCATAACAGCAGGAGCAGCATTGAGTTGTTCGCGATACTTCGCAGCCATCTCTTCCGCCTTGGAGTAAACGAGTTGGGGATCTCTCACCATGTCGCCAGGTTCTGCTTCGAGCTGCTTGGTCGAGAGGGAAATTCTACCGCGCTCCGCATCGAGATCGATAATCATGACCTTCACTTCGTCATTGACGTTGAAAACGTTGTGAGGAGTTTCGATATGCTCGTGGGAGATTTCGGAAATGTGGAGCAGACCACTTACACCACCGATATCGATGAAGGCACCGTAAGGCTTGATGCCACGGACTACACCGATGACGACTTCGCCAACTTCAAGCTTGTTCATCTTGCGCTCAACGAGGGCGCGGCGATGGCTGAGGACTAGACGGTTGCGATCTTCGTCCACTTCCAAGAATTTGAGTGGCAATTCCTCGCCCACCAATTCTTCCTTAGGCTTGCGGGTGCTGATATGAGAACCAGGAATAAATCCGCGCAGTCCTTCAATTCTGACCAGAGCACCACCACGATTGGTCGCGAAAATAAGCGATCGCACGGTTGCGTCTTCTGCTTGCAACTGACGTACGCGTTCCCATGCTCTCATGTACTCGATACGACGGATCGAAAGAGTTAGTTGTCCTTCTTCGTTTTCGTCGGCGAGGATGAAAAATTCACGGGTTTCATTATTTTGTAAAACTTCTTCAGGCTGATCGACGCGGTTAATCGACATTTCCTGAATCGGGATGTAGGCTGCTGTCTTTGCACCAATGTCAATGAGTGCGCCTCTTGGCTCAATGCTGAATACGGTACCAGCAACGATGTCGCCAGGGCTGAAGTGATAGTCGTATTTATCTAAAAGCTTAGCAAAGTCTTCATGTGTGAAGCCGACATTGGTGGTTGTAGCAGTTTTTGCCCGATTGATCATAACTAAAATTTTCCTTGTTCCTGTTTTGAATTTATCTGGTTTCCTCCCAGAAATGTAAGAGCATTAGCCATTATGGTTTTTGCGGTTTACATCCTACGCCTATTGATGTTGTTAATATGTTGTTGATATTTAGTAAAATGTATAGGCATAGGTTTGCAATCTTAGCATATTGAGGTTGGATCGATAAAGTATTAAAAATTATTTTTACTTTTTTTTACCTTATGTAGCAACGTAAGGTTTACTTAGGACATAAACCCAAAGAGGGTTGCTGCGCTCCGCGCAGCAACCCTCTTTGGGTTTATGTCCTGAGACGGATGTTAGGCTCCTTTTTGGAGTTTGACCATGAAAAACCCATCCATATTGTGTTCGTGAGGCAAGACCTTTACCCAGCCCCGATCGCTTGCAAAATGAGCCGCAGGATTGTCGGCACTTGGTGGGACGATTTGCCAATCAGGATGATGCGTTAAAAACTGCTCGATCACCTCTTCATTTTCGGCGCGATGCATAGTGCAAGTGCTATAGACAATGACACCCTCTGGCTTAACCCATTGAATAGCCTGAGCAAGAATTTCCGATTGAGTTTTCGCTAACTTATAGGGTTCGTCGGGAGTTTGTCGCCAACGGGCATCGGCATGGCGGTGCAATGTCCCTAAACCCGAGCAGGGGACATCTAGTAATACGCGATCGCATTTGCCTGCTGGGATACCTGCAAATTCACGGGCATCCAATTCAATTGTCTGTACATTGGTGATCCCCAGACGGGCAACATTTTGTTCGACCTTTTTTAAACGACTTGCCAAACGATCTAGAGCATAAACCTTGCCAGTATTTTTTAAGCGATCGCTGATATGTGTAGTTTTACCGCCAGGAGCCGCACAAGCATCGACCACGATTTCATGGGGCTGGGGATCCAAGAGATAGGTAACTAATTGGGCACTGGCATCTTGGACTGACCACCAACCCTCTTTAAATTTAGGCAATTGACTGACCTCGCCCGCCCCTTGCCCCATGCGAATACCATCGGGGAGGTGAGGAATTGGTTCGGCAACAATGCCTGCTTCCGCAAAAGCGGCTAGGACTTGATCCCGCGTGGCATGGAGTAGATTGACCCGTAAATCAAGATGGGGAGTCTGATTAAACCAGTTGCAAATATTTGCGATCGATTCTTGACCAAATTCTTTTTGCCATAGATCGATCAACCATTCAGGATAGCTATAAAAACTTGCGGGATCGCTGATATCGGCAAGTATATCTCCTTTCTCCTTCGCTCTGAGTATGGATCGCATTACCCCATTTGCAAAGCCAGACAGCCCTGATAGCTTGTTTTCTTTAACTAGTTCTACGGTGGTATGAACGATCGCTGAGGCTTTGATGCGATCGAGAAAACATAGTTGATAGACACCAATCTGTAAGATTATTAATAGGTCTGGTGGTAATTTTGCGATTGGTTTTTGCGAGAAGTTTTGCAAAACTGCTTGTAGGGTTTTTTGACGGCGCGTACATCCGTAGACTAACTCCGTGATCAGACGGCGATCGCTTTCTAGGAGAGTTATGTTTGCTTGTCGAGCTTTTGAAAGCGTGCAGTCGAGCGCTACATCAGCATAGGCATTGCGTCTTTGGATTAAACGCAATGCTTCAAGTGCAATCTGTCGAGAATTTTTACTCGTCATCGGCAATTTAATGGCAAATTAATGGCAATTTAATTAAAGTTAAAGGGCTATTTACAGGGCTATTTAACTGGGCTATTTACAAGGCTATTTACAAAGATTGACTTGGTTGAATCAAAGAATTATCAAAATTCAATGGTTGCACTGTAGACAAATGCGATCGTAATTTGGTATCTAAGAGCGTATATTCGGGTGATCTTTAATCATCTGGACAAAAGCCGTAAAAAAGCTTCCGATCTAAAATTTCGATCTAAATAAAGTGTGATGGTTACTGTGGGTGTGAGGAGCGGCAATGGTTGATACTGGTGTAAGAGTTAGGAAAGCAAAATTTCCAACAGGAAGTAGCCTAGCACTTGGGTTGGCAATCGGTTTAATAAGTTTAATTGTTGGTGTCGATCTTTTCCTAAATCCTAATATAAGTTCAAAGCTATTACTGCCATTTACTTTAGGTGGTGCAGGAGTGGCTCTCTTAGGTTCGTTTGCAGTGCCTACGTTACGTCGCCTAAAGGCAGGGCAGGTGATCCGCGAAGACGGTCCCCAAGCTCATCTGAAGAAGCAAGGCACGCCAACAATGGGGGGGATATTTATTATACCTGTTGGGATCTTATTAGCGTTGGTATGGTCAGGATTTGATGGCAAGGTGTTAGCTTGTAGCTTACTAACATTGTCTTTTGCATTTATCGGTTGGTTAGACGACTGGAAAATCTTGCGTCGCCACTCGAATAAAGGCTTATCTCCTCGATCTAAGCTTGTACTCCAAGCCTTTTTTGCCGCTTGTTTCTGTGGATGGTTAGTTTTAACCCAAGACTGGCAAGCGATCGCTACTATTAATTTGCCACTCCATCTGATGATTCCGCTGGGTGTGCTGTTTTTCCCCCTAGCTTTATTTGTTTTTCTAGGTAGCAGCAATGCAACTAACCTTACCGATGGCTTAGATGGCTTAGCGGGCGGGACTGGTGCGATCGCCCTATTTGGGATGGCGTTATTGCTATTTCCGCAAAACAAAGAACTTGCCATTTTCTGTATGTGCCTAAGTGGTAGCTATTTAGGTTTTCTCTGGCATAATCGCTATCCCGCTCGCGTATTTATGGGGGATACGGGATCGCTAGCTTTAGGTGGGGCACTCGCCTCCACGGCGATTCTGGGCAACCTGCTCTGGGCATTTTTAATTGTCGGTGCAATTTTTATCTGGGAATCAATTTCGGTGATCGCACAGGTTAGCTATTACAAGGCAACTAAGGATGAAACTGGTATGGGCAAACGTCTGTTCAAGATGGCACCTTTTCACCATCATCTAGAGCTAAGTGGGTGGCACGAGTTGCATGTCGTCCGATTCTTTTATTTAACTGGTGGGTTTTTAGTGGGAGTTGCGCTTTTGATCAGTAAAATTCCATAAAATTATTTTACTAATAAATAGTAATGCTACTAAAAAGCCCTGTAGGGCTTTTTAGTAGCATCTTTAGTCGCATTCTAAGGATGCTCTTGTGTTAATACCTGTCTTGGCGTTAGTGCCTTTTGCCTTAGAGCAGAGCCATTTACGCTGTGCGCCATCCATAATGGCATCGGTAAAATCAGCACCATCTATATTCACAAAATCAAAGGTACTCCGTAACAGGATCGTCTCTACTAACAGGGCATTACTGAGATCGGCTCTCGCAAAATCAGCTTGATCGAGTAATCCCCCAGAAAAATCCGTACCTTTCAGATTTGCTTTGCGTAAAATTGACGCACTAAATACCGCCCCACGTACATCGGCATTTTCAAAATTTGCTCCCTCCATATTGGCATTCGCAAATCCCGACCCGACTAGATTCCTGCCAGAGAAATCCCTATTTTTTAGTTGAGCATGGCTAAAGGAAAGGGTTTCTGCTTGAACAGGCTGCGGTAAAGTTAAAAAACAAGCGATCGCCATAGTCATGGCGATCGCTAGATATAGAGACAATCTCAAAAGTGAACTTAAAAAATTCTTTAAAAATAACATAAGTATCTGGGTGCAATTAAATATAAGCCCCAATAAACTGTAGCCCATGCGTGGCTTGTCCCATAGTTTTTGACTATAGATTTTAACTATCCCCAATTATACCAATTCCCAAAATGGCGTTGCCATTTTGGGAATCTCAACACCTTACTGAGTTTGGTTTTTATAGCTGTCGCCAAGTGTACTGGGACATAAAAGCCAAGAATTAATTGGCGGCGCAAAGCGCCGCCAATTAATTCTTGACTTTTGTGTCCTAATTCAAGTGACTGTAGCTATACTTCACAAAAGATGGGATCAGACATAAAAAATAGGAGCGTAATACTCTCCTATTTTTATTTTTCAAGGCGATCGCCCCGAATTTATGGGATATGCAATTAAGAATAAAATACGAAGGACGAGTTAATAATTTGGTAATTAGGAAGAAAACCTAATTTGCAAATGGGATAAATTTAATTCCCGTTAGTTCTCGATGTAGTTGAGAAGTAGACCCATGGTGGCGATCGGGAGGATTACACCAATGAGAGGTACGAAAATGAACGAAACGTAGTAGTGAGCGTAGTATCCAGTCATGGTTGTGGTTGTCCTTGAATAAGATATAAATTTTAAAGACAGGGGGATTTGGCGCAAATTATTGGCGTAAATTAATTTAACTTTGGCGAGTCCAACGTTAAATTAACTTAAGACCAAAGTAAACCAAGGAACTTCTGCATTGGCTCAAGGTAGTTGAGGAAGTAGGCAAACGCAGCACCACCAGCACCACCAAGCAAGAAGCTGCTAGCGAATTCGCTCCAACCAGCAGGGGTATCCAATTCCACAGGAGCTTCTAGGGCAGAGCTAGACTGTAGTTTGGTGACAGTTTGACCATGAAGCGACAAACCAACGGTCAATAGGACTACGGCGGCAACGGTTGCCAATAGCCCTGCAAGGCTTCCCAATTCGGTATTTCTCAAAGGACCAAGCAAAGCAAAAGGTCCGTAAATGAAATAGCCATGCGCCATACCGATTTCTAGACCGCGACGGCTAGCCGATAGTCCTGGACGGTAAGCGGGGAGATTACCGATGAAGGCCTTGACGATCGCTGAATCGCTAACTGGTGTAGACAAATTCCCTAGTTGGGGATCGTTCTTGAAGGGTTTTACAAAATCTGTCATAAGTCTTTATTAAGTTAAAGATTGCAGGGAGAATTTTGTCTTCATTTTAGGGAATAAGCGCGGATGTCACTGCATAAAGAGGGAGTATCTTTAGAAAACTTCACAGATTTCAACCTAATAACTAAGTAGCTAAGTTAAAACCAGAGAGCATAC
>NZ_LIRE01000150.1 GCF_001402795.1 Pseudanabaena sp. 'Roaring Creek' | reverse complement strand
GCTGTAGCGCACGCTGCGCGTGCGCTACAGCCTCTGGGTCTTTATATTTAATTGCGCCTAGCTACTTATAGATAATTATGGCTTTGGATGAATTGTCAGAAAAAGTCATAGAAAGTTGTAGAAAGTCAGAAAAATTCTAGAAAAAACTGCTTTTTAGTCGCTACAATGTGTGCACCTTTTGGTGAGGATGTAGGGATATGTATAGAAAGCGTCAGAAGATGTCGGTTGCTAATATTGGCGCAACAATTCTCGCTGCCTTTGTGGGGGCGATCGTCGTGCCGATGCCAACTCAAGCTCAGCAAGCAACAGTCAACCCAGAAAATCGATCTGTCAGAGATGAAGCCGATCGCCTGCTCGATCGCGGCTACGACCAACTGAAGAATGGAAAACCCCGCGAGGCGATTAAAACTTGGCTTTATGCGATCGGTTATTACCGTCAAGTCAACGACCAAGCCGCAATTTCCTATACCTTGGCGAGAGTAAGCGATGCCTATGAAATGATCGGAGCCAATAAAGCGGCTCAAGATACACTCATCAAAAGAATTGGCTACGGCAATACCTTGCAGGACAAGGAAGCGATTATTGAATCCGCGAATAATTTGACAAGTTTGACCATCAATCAAAGCGATGTAGAGCCCGTTGCAAAGCTCAATAAAACTACTCTCGCCCTGTCCGAGCAAAACGATCAGGGACTAAATACGGCGATCGCTCTAAATAACAAGGGATTAATTGCAGGTCGCTATGGCGATCATCTAGCGGCAATCAAGCTTTACTACGCCTCTATCAAGCAATATCCAATTCGCGAGCCCATTGGCGAAGGCTATGTCTACATCCACAGTGGCGATAGTCGGATGGCTTTAGATGATTACAAATCTGCGATCGCAGATTATGGCAATGCTCTCACCCTCGCTCGCCAACATCGTAACTACCCATTGATGTCCGTCGCCAGCGATCGCCTCATTGCGGCCTATCTCGAAGTGCCAAACTTCTATCGTATTGAAGAACTATTGCAAAATCGTTCCAGCTTAGCTTTAGTGATGGGCGATCGAGAAACAGCGGCTATTATCCAAAGATATCTGGGGGATCTGTACCTATCGTTTGGTAATCTGCCAAAAGCACGACTTGCTTACCAAGAATCCTATGATTTTGCTGCTATGCTGGAAGATAAATCAAGCTTGCCTCTGCGCGAAGCCTATTACAAGTTACAAGCCCTTGAGAAAATGTAGCTATTAATTAATTTTTAATTAGTTTTTTACATTAAAATTATTGAGATATATTTTCAAATAGGTATTTTCCTCAGCTCGAACGGTTTTGTGAAATTTTACTACGAGTTCTAACTTCGCTTAAAACTTCTGTAGATTGTCATCTTTTCATAATATTTGAGATGGGCGGTACAATGTGCCGCCCATCTCAATCCTAAAATTCATATATACAAAAAACTTAATTTTCTGCCATTCTGCTTTTTAGTCAAAAATTTAGTAAAAAATAAATTTGCCATGACAGCGATCGTCGTTCCGCGTCGGTTAGATGTAGCTGCTCCAGATCGTGCTCTCAACGATCTAGCTACCCAAGTAGTTCCTCAGGAACCAACTCAATATATTCTGCCCAACGGGATCAGAGTTATTGCCGAGCAGGTTCCCATTGATGCAGTCAATCTTAGTATTTGGGTTGATGTTGGTTCTGCCGTTGAGAGCGATAACATTAATGGAATGGCGCATTTTTTAGAGCATATGGTGTTCAAAGGCAGCGAGCGCCTTGGACTTGGTGAATTTGAGCGAGAGATCGAATCCCACGGTGGCAATACCAATGCCGCTACCAGTCAAGATTACACGCATTTTTATATCAATGTCGCTCCCCATGATTTTGCCAAGCTTGCACCATTGCAGCTAGATATTGTCCTCAAGGCAAGCATTCCTGATGATGAATTTCAGCGCGAAAGGCATGTGGTACTAGAGGAAATTCGGCGCAGTGAGGACAATCCCGATCGCCGAATCTATCGCCATATTTCCGAATTAGCCTACGAAAGTTTACCCTACCGTCGAGCAGTACTTGGTCCCGTTGATGTAATTGAAAAAGTCACTTCCGAGCAAATGCGATCGTTTCATCGGCAATGGTACGTGCCCCAAAATATGACGATCGCTGTTGTTGGTAATTTACCAGTTAGTGAGGCGATCGGCGTAATTGCCAATTACTTTGAGCAACAAAACGGAGAGAAGACCATCGCTGATAGCTCCAAGGCTAAAGCTAAACCCCAGACAAAACTCAAGCCAAAAACTTTTACACCAGAAAAGCCATTTACAGAAATCGTGCGGCGGGAAGTAACAGACACAAGCCTCAAACAAGCTAGATTGAGCATGACATGGCGGGTTGCTGGTTTGAGGGAAATATCAGAAACCTATCCTCTGAGCATTCTTGCCAATATTCTGGGTAGCGGACGCACATCGCGCATGGTGCAAGACTTACGCGAAAATCGGCGGATCGTTGATCGCATCTCTGTCAGTAATTCGGCAATGCGTTGGCAAGGTACTTTTCAAGTGTTTGCTAAGTTAAATATCGAAGATGTAGCGATCGTCGAGCAAGCAATTCGCGAGCATATTCGCCAACTACACGAAGTTCCTGTCACCGATGAGGAACTAGCCAAGATCCGTACTCAAGTTACCAATCGCTTTATCTTTGGCAATGAGTCCCCCAAAGAACGTGCGGGCATCTATGGCTATTACGATCGCATTGTCGGTTCCCTAGATTCGGCTTTAAACTATCCCGATTTAATTAAATCCATCACCAAAGAGGACATCCAAGCCGCCGCTCGCAAATACCTTAATCCCGATGCCTACGGGATTTTGATTGTCAAACCTTAAAATGACATTTTGATGGTGCAGTAATGGCACGATGTTATGGTTTGACTAACTGAGAAATCTCTAAAGTATCTAAAGTCTCTAAATTTAGGTATATGGAATAAGTATATGAGACAGGCAAAGCGGCTCGATAATCTTTTGCTAGGTATGGTTTTGAGCCAATGTCTTGGGAGCATCGGTAACTTACCACCCGCCTTAGCTCAACAAACTGCTGATTGTACTGAATCTGAAGTTGCCAATTACATCGAACAGATATCAAAACCCGATCGCAAACTTCTAGAGTCTTTAATCCGTTGCCAACTTAAAACCGTACCCGCCTTAATTACCGCTCTTAAATCTCCTGATAAAGATGTCCGTTCTCAGGCTGCCAATATGTTAGGGGCAATGGGCAAGAAAGCAAAAGTTGCTATACCAGCCTTAACTGATACCCTCAAAGATCCCGATAAAGATGTCCGTAATCAGGCTATCTCCGCATTAGCTCACATGGACAAAGATGCAGTCCCTGCCTTGATTTCTGCACTCAAATCTCCTGACCGAGATATGCGTTCGCAATCGGCAATGGCATTAGTAGGAATAGGTGAGAAAGCAAATGAGGCGGAACCTGCACTTATCATGCTACTTAAAGACTCAGATAGGGATGTACGAAGTAGCGCTGCAACTGCCCTAGCATTTAAAAGTGGAATTAGCAAAAATGCCTTGCCTGCTCTGATTACAGCCCTCAAAGATGAAGATAAAGATGTACGCTTCGGTGCTGTCTTCGCAATCGATGTATTATCAATAAGGGTAAAAGAAGCTAGGGATGCAGTGCCTGCCCTAATTTTTGCCCTTAAGGACTCTGAGCAACTTATACGTCTTAGGGCTGCCATGGCGTTAGGTTTTATCGGTAAAGATGCAAAGGATGCAGTACCTGCTCTTATTGCTGCTCTCCAAACCGATACAGATGTGCTTATGCGTTCTCAAACAGCAGATGCCCTAGGAAGGATAGGAGGGGAAGCCAAAGACGCAGTCCCTGCCTTGATTACCGCCCTTAAAGACCCCAATCCAAAGGTACGTTCTAGCGCTGCGATCGCTTTAGGAAATATAGACATAAATGCGCCAAATGCTTTGTCTGAGTTAATTACCACTCTGAAAGACTCTGATATAAATGTGCGTGTTAGTGCTGCCACATCACTAGTAGACAGTCAAAGATAATTTGGCGGGTAAAATAAAGGGACAGAAAATAGTAAGGAAAAAGGTATGTCAGCAAAACGATACAAAGTGACATTAACCGAAGAAGAACGCCAAAAACTAGAACAAATCACTAAAAATGGTAAGTCGGCAGCAGCCAAAATTAACCATGC
>NZ_LIRE01000149.1 GCF_001402795.1 Pseudanabaena sp. 'Roaring Creek' | reverse complement strand
TATAGATAATTCAAATAAAAACTACAGCTTCGACTTCGCTCAGCTAGCTTACACCGAGGGCTGAGCGAAGTCGAAGCCCGTCTACAAGTTATTTAAAACGACTATATTTGGATAGATAGGCTTTTCGTTTGGACTCATCAAAATGCTCGATCGCATAACGCAGCATCGTACGCGGCATTTGTTGATAATGGGTATCTAGGAAATCCACTAACACTTGACGCTCCTGTTTGCCGACTTCACGCAGCATCCAACCGACAGCTTTATGGATGAGATCGTGGGAATGATGTAAGAGAATGATGGCAATCTCAAGGGTATCCGTAAATTGTTCGTGCTTGATAAATTCCAGGGTGGATACAATGGCGATTCTCTGTTCCCAAAGGTTGGGCGATCGGGCTAGTTTGTGGAGAATCATGTGGTCTTGGTGTAGTAAATGCACGCCTAGAATTTGGCGACAGGAAACATCTACTAAGTCCCAATTGTTAATCCATTGTGTGTGATTGAGATAGAAGTTAAAAATTTCTGTTCTACCAGTTGCATCAGCCTTTGGGAATTGATAGTTAAGGATTAATAAAGCTGTAAGTCGATATTCATGAATATCGGTTTGTAATAATTCCTCTAAGTCTTCAAGGCTAAGGTGGGTATACCTTTTGGCAATTTTTCTTTGCTCTGGAACTGTAATACCCAAAAAGCGATCGCCTTCGCCATATTCACCCTTCCCAGTTTTAAAAAATCGCGCAAGAGCGATCGCTTTAGCGGGATTAGCAAGTGCATCTAGATCGCCCTTTAAATTTCTCTTTAAATTTCTCTTTAAATCGTCGTATGCTAACATGTTTTTTAGGGTGTATTTCGTTTATGTTAACCCTTGTTCGCCCTAGCCAGATGATAGGAAAAATCAAATGCTAAGCGCACCCGTGGGATATAAAACCCAATCGATCGATACATCGATTGATGCGGAATTGTATTTGTTTAATCGTTTGAAAGCGCTAACTGTAATTCAAAAAGCCGAAAAAGTTAGTAATTGGACAAAAGGTTGTTGGGAGCTTTGTTTGATTGGGATTCAACAAAGGCATCCAAGTTTAAGCTTGCAAAAATTACGCTACGAATTTGTCAGAGCTACTCTAAAATCAAATTTTCCCAATACTATTTATCAAATTATTTCTGAATGCGCTCAAACAATTATGCTTACCGATCCGATCTCGCTTGCGCTTGATATAGCAGAAATTTTTAATAGCTTAGATATTCCCTATTTAGTTGGTGGATCGGTTGCAAGCACGTTGATGGGAGAGCCGCGAGCTACAGAAGATGTAGATGTAGTGATTGATTTAACTATGGAAAAAGTCATCCTATTATTGCAATCTATTCAGCCAAGATTCTATGTTTCTGAAGATGCGGTTAAAGATGCGGTTAGATTCAAGCGATCGTTTAACTTAATCGATAATGAATCACTAGGAAAAGTCGATGTTTTTGTGCTTAAAGAGCGTCCTTTCCCCCAAATTGAATTTCAACGTCGGCAATCGTACCTAGTTCGACAAAATCCCGACCGAATGCTAGTATTACCAACTCCTGAAGATATTATCTTGCAAAAATTAGTTTGGTATCGGATGACTAAAAATGAGTCGCAGAGACAATGGCGTGATGTTTTAGGGGTGCTGAAATTGCAAGGTGATCGCCTAGATTTTGATTATTTGCAAACATGGGCTGACGAACTCAGTCTCAGCGATTTACTAGAGACAGCCTGTTTAGAATCGGGGATTGAGCTTTTCTTCTGAGCAACAGAGAACATAAAAGGATGGGCGACGCAAAGCGTCGCCCATCCTTTTTAGATTTTACCAACTACGTCCATTGACCGATCGCCGTAAGCCTGAAGAAGTACCAGAAGAACTGCCAGAAGAAGCACCAGAACCGACTAATTCGCGTTCTTCGACCAGAGGCGTTTTATGGGAAATATTGATGGAATCCTGATGCTTATCATATTGATATTTTCTTTCGTCGCGAAGTAACATTTCCCTGACCGCACGCACTAGCGATCGCTGAGCCAATTTAGAAATCACATCCCGTCCCAAGGTCAGGGTTTGACGCTTACTGAGAATCCTTGTGGCTAAGGGCAAAATTTCCGTCGGAGAGATGGCATTGTCTTTCTGAAGGATCGACCATAACCTAGCGATATAGCCCAAACTGGATGGAGTATCGGTCTTTGCGATCGTTGCTTTGACTTGCGGATCGGCAACGATATCACCGATGAGGGAACTGCGCAGTCTTTCGGGCAGGCGTTTGCTTGTCTCAACTTCAATACCCCTAACGATCTCATCGATGATGCGATCATGCATAAATTCACTGCGATCGGAAAGTAAGAAGTCAATTCCTTTGTCCAGAGTTCCACTCAAATCATAGTCGGGGTTAGTTTGAGCATTACTCAATAGATTCTCTAAACGATTCCAACGGAATTCCCCATCGCGGAATAGCAAATCCTTAAGAGCCATTCTGAGTTCGGGCGCAGAGTCATTTAATAAACGATTGGCAACATAGGGATACGCAACAGCTAAAACCTTGAAATTAGGATCGACGCTAAAGGCAATTCCCTCTAAAGTAACTAGCGATCGAATAATCAATGCGTAGTACGCTGGAACTTGAAAGGGATAGTCATACATGATCTGGGAAAGCTGATCGGTCATGTCTTTAAAATCCATTTGCGTCAAGCTCTGACCCTCAGGAGGATTAAAGACTTCAGATAGGGCGGGAACGATCGCCGTAAAATCAATATCCTCGGTCAAAAAGCCCAAACGCACGTAGTCCTTAGAAAGTGCGGCAAAATCACGGTTGACTAGATGGACGATCGCTTCAATGAGTCCAAATCTTTGTTCTGCGGAAACTTCGCTCATCATGCCAAAGTCAAGGTAGGCAAGTTTGCCATCGCCCATGACTAGTAAGTTACCAGGGTGGGGATCGGCATGAAAATAGCCATAGTCAAGCAACTGGCGTAAAGAACATTGCACACCAACTTCAATAATGTGACGGCTATTAAACCCTAGTTCTTTGACTTTTTCGACATTGGTGAGCTTGATGCCTTCGATCCATTCCATCGTCAATACTCGCTTAGCGGTGTATTGCCAATAGATTTTAGGAACATAAATCCCTTCAAGCTCTCCGTAGAATTTGGCAAATTTTTCTGCGTTTTGACCTTCAAAGGTATAGTCCATTTCTTCAAAAATGCGGCTGGCAAATTCATCAAGAATTGCTGCTAAATTGGTACGCACAAATTTGAAGGTCTTTTTTAACCATGTGGCAATACCGCGCAGAATGTACATATCAAGCGCGATGCCAGAAGCAATGTCGGGACGTTGTACCTTGATCGCCACGAGTTCGCCTGTTTTGAGCTTGCCTTTATAAACCTGTCCGAGGGATGCCGCTGCGATTGGATTATCGGAAATCTCTGCATATACGTCCAAGGGATCGGCTCCTAGGGCATCGCGAATGAACTGAAAAGCAATTTCATTCGGAAATGGGGGCAATTGGTCTTGGAGTTCTGCAAGCTCGTCCATGAATATGGGCGGGACGATATCAGGGCGAGTGGACAGGGCTTGACCGATTTTGATAAAAGCAGGCCCCAGACGAGTTAATAATTTACGCGATTCGATCGCTAGTTTTTTTAATTCAGTTGTAGAGGATTTAGCACTGAAGCGAAGCCTCAGAAATAACCAGATGAGGGGCACAAAAATCACTATGCATCGCCACCAGACCCGCAAAGGTTGATTGCGGTAATAATTTGCGATCGCATTGATATCGTAGCGATCTAACTCAAAGTCTGTTTTGGTTGCGGACATAGGATTTTAGGTAGGATTTTAGGAGGCTCATCTATAAGCTAAGTCTATAGATTATTTTAACAATTTGTTACAAGATTCGGGATAGGTCTCTAGGCTTAAGTTTGCAATTAGCGCAGTATAGCTATAGATAGCTATAGTCAGTAATGTTAGGACAAAAATCAAACCCAATAGAGAGTTGCGGCGCTTC
>NZ_LIRE01000694.1 GCF_001402795.1 Pseudanabaena sp. 'Roaring Creek' | reverse complement strand
AGCTATAAAACACCATGAGCGATGACGCGAAGCGCCATCGCTCATCTTTGGCATATTTCGCGAACTCGGGCGTAGGGCATAATAACATTAGTATCTCTAAGTCATGATTCATCAAGTAAATAATGACCCTCCAAACCGATATCGACAACGCAGCCGCTCAGCTCAAGGGCAAAAGTCCTCAAGAAGTCCTCGCATGGGCGCTTGGTAACTATGAAAAAATCTCGCTTGCCTCTAGTTTTGGTGCAGAAGATGTCGCATTAATCGACATGATCGCCAAAATCAAACCCGATGCCCATGTATTTTCTCTTGATACGGGAAGATTAAATGGGGAAACCTACGAAGTAATCGCAAAGGTACAACAAAAATATCCTCAACTCCAATTGCGAATCATGTTTCCCCAGTCTGAAGCCGTGGAACAAATGGTCAGTACCAAAGGCATTAATTTGTTTTATGACAGTGTTGAGAACCGCAAACAATGCTGTTACGTCCGTAAGGTCGAACCCCTCGGACGCGCTACGCAAGGTCTGGACGCATGGATTACGGGTTTGCGCCGCGATCAAACCGCTAATCGTTCGACCATGGAAACCGTCGAGCTCGATGGCGATCGCCAAATTGCGAAGATCAATCCGCTGATCGACTGGTCAAACGAACAGGTTTGGGAATATATCCATCAGAACGATGTTCCCTACAATGCCCTACACGACCAAAATTTCCCCAGCATCGGTTGCGCTCCCTGCACTAGAGCGATTCAAGCAGGCGAAGATCTGCGTGCTGGTCGCTGGTGGTGGGAAATGAGCAACCAAGAATGCGGACTCCATGTTACTAGCGATGGTCGCTTAGTTCGCGCTAAGGGCTAAATGCTCACCCCGCAAGCTTCCCATCGATGGAAGGAAGTGCAGCAACTCGTGCTGCAAGAAGTGATCCTAAGAAACCATTTAAGAATTACTTTCTGCGGTCAAAAACTCTAAGAGATCCCCCTCAATCCCCCTTAAAAAGGGGAAGAATTTAATTCTCCCCCCTTTTTAAGGGGGGCTGGGGGGGATCTAGTGAAGTCTTAAATGGTTTCTCAAGTCTTTATATGTAGAGAGTTACGGTAATGCAATATCGCGATTGGTATTTTCGAGGCTGGCGATCGCGCTATGGATTTCGCCGAGCATTTCATGCCGATCCCACTAAGCCACCGATCCTCTTAATTCATGGGTTTGGGGCGGCGATCGATCACTGGCGCAGCAATATTCCCGCATTGTCAGAAAACCATACGGTATACGCCATCGACCTTTTAGGATTTGGTGGTTCGGAGAAGCCCCCCATCAACTATTCGATCCATTTGTGGGTAGAGCAGGTTTTAGGGTTTTGGCAAAAATTTATTAAAGTCCCCATGACGATCGTGGGCAATTCCATCGGTGCTCTGGTGGCAGCGATCGCCGCCAGCCATCATCCTGAAATTGCTGCGGGGGTCGTGACCATTAGCTTGCCAGATATCGCCGCTTTTAACGATATGGTTCCCAAGTTCTTGCAGCCGATCGAACGAGCCGTGAAAGCGATCGTTTCGGCCATCCTTGTCAAACCCCTATTTCATTTGATCCGTCAGCCATGCGTCATTCGCCTAATTCTCAAAGGAATCGTCTATAGCAATCGCCATCGCGTTGACGATCGCTTAGTAGAAATTATTGCTAAGCCTGCCCGCGATCGCCAAGCTGCCGAGGCTTTTCTCCGCCTCAATCGCAGTCTGAATCAACCCGATTATTCGCCCAGCTTGACCCAAGCCCTCGCCCAACTGCAAGCCCCTCTATTAATTTTGTGGGGAAGTAGCGATCGGCTCATTCCGCCATCAGAAGGCAAGCGGCTAGTCCAATACGCACCAAATGCCACCCTCATATACTTAGAAGGAATGGGACATTGCGCCCATGATGACAATCCCGAGCGAGTAAATGCGGAAATTTTAAATTGGCTAGCAGCGTAACCTGCTCCAACTCCAAAAGGATTAGTTGCGGCGCAAAGCGCCGCAACTAATCCTTTTGGGGTTTTATACCAATTCATGAAAGTATGACAACACTTTTGTAAATTAAAAACCAAACCCAGTAAGGTTTTGAGATTCCCAAAATGGCAACGCCATTTTGGGAATTGGTATTATGTCCTCTACAAAACCTTCATGGCGATAAATATGGGCTACCATGCAATGGTAAGTGCCGAGACTCCCGTAATTAATTGGTAGCTGATTTAGTTCTAATAATTAAACAAGAAATTTAGGACTAATGGCGGGGTATTCTCTAGCCCAAAGATTAAACCAATTCACGAAAGTGTCACAACGCTTTTGTTTTGTGAATTAAAAAACAAACCCAGTCAGGTTTTGAGATTCCCAGAATGGCATTGCCATTTGGGGAATTGGTATTGGCTGGAGCTATCTAGGAGTCGCAACTTTTGGTAAATTCATAAGTCCTCTAGATCGTCTGAGACTTGCCGAGTTAGGAATGCAAATAGTTTCATAGGTTTTATGCAGATGCACCAAGTAGTTATATCTCAGGCATATCAAACTATTGAGAAGTTATGGCAACGAGCGCTCAGCGCCCCATCGGATATTGCCCTATTTATTAGCAATCTTGCCATTATCGAGCAAAAAATTCTCTATCCGCGCTATCAAAAATTTATTCAATCCTATCAACCCTTACTAAATCGTCCAACAGATGAAGAACAAAAAATTGTTCGAGAACTAGAACATTATGGGATATCAGTCTCAACGTTAGATGATTTGGCGATTCCTGATAGCGATCGCTTTTTTATGGCTGCTCAAAATATCTCGCAGGAACTCAAAGACAAGGCTCAGTTACCCCTTTACAGTGGCAAACATACATTAAATATCGATGCCGAGCAGATTATGCGCTATCCCGAACTGTTTTTATGGGGCGCAGATGCCAAGATTTTGAGAATCGTTGAGAACTACCTCAAATTGCCCGTTGCCTATGATGGTCTGTCCTATTACTACAGTCTTCCCGATTGTCAGGAAACGGGACCCCGCAAATGGCATCGCGATAAAGAAGATTGGCAAATGATCAAAGTTGGTGTCTATATCAATGATGTCAATGCCGATGGAGGACCTTTTGAATGCGTTACCCCTGAAGCCAATCACGTCCTCAGCGAGCGACTGAGCGCTAAATCCCTGCGTCGGTACAAGACCGCCCTACACCATGAAGTTCTTGAAATGCTACCTGCCCATCTCCAAGACAATTGGTATAAAAGCTGTGTGGGTAAAGCAGGTACGGTGATTTTTGTAGATACGGCGCGATATTACCATCGTGGTAAGCCCCCAACGAAATTCGATCGCTCGGCGATCTTTTTTGGCTATTGCAGCCGCAAGCCCAAACATCCTTTTTTCTGCGGGCGATCGCCGCTTTCGATGGCTCAATTGCAATATATGGCAAGCCTTTTGCCCGAAGATATTCGTGACTGTGTGACTTGGCGCGATCGCTTAGAAGGGCTGAGCAAATGGATCCCCAAAAATCGCCTGAAGGTCTAGCCCCAACGGAAAACGGCAGAACCCCAGCTTAAGCCCGCGCCAAAACCCGCGATCGCAATTAGATGGTTAGGCTGAATTTTACCCGACTGCACCCATTCATCAAGGGCGATCGGAATCGATGCGGCGGAAGTATTGCCATATTTACCCATATTGCTGACCGCCTTAGCGGGATCGATGCCAAACCGATTGACTACGGCATCAATAATGCGTTGGTTAGCTTGATGCAAAATCAGCCAATCGAGATCGTTAACCTCAAGCTGGGCGTAATGCAGGGACTTTTCGATCACCTCAGGCACTTGGCGCACGGCAAACCGATAGACCTCTTGCCCGTTCATACTGATCGGTTCAAAGGTACTGCGTCCCAAATAATTAATATTGAGAAATTCATTACCCTTGCCATCGCTCCGCATCTCAAAGCCGAGCAGGTTATTTTCGGGTTTATTTTGGCTGCTCGCTTGCAACAAAACTGCCCCCGCGCCATCGCCAAATAAAATACAAGTGCGGCGATCTTGCCAGTCCACCCACCGAGAAAGCACATCCGCCCCAATGAGTAAAACGTTTTTGTAAGTCCCTGTATGAATATATTGGGATGCGGTGACTAAGCCGAAAACAAAGCCTGAACAGGCGGCGACCAGATCGAAGGCGACCGCACGCTCAGCACCTAAAAGCTTTTGGACTCGTCCTGCGGTACCGAATAAATCATCACTGGTCGAGGTTGACAAAATAATCAGGTCAATATCCTGTGGGGTCAGTCCTGCGGCGGCGATCGCCTTTTGACCAGCTTTCGAGGCAAGACTTGCGACCGAATCCTCCTCTCCATCGGCAATATGCCTTTCTCGGATGCCCGTGCGCGAGCTAATCCACTCGTCGTTAGTGTCCACCATCTGCGCGAGGTCGTGATTAGTAAGTACGCGATCGGGAACGGCAGAACCGCTACCAATAAAACGGACTCCAAGGAGAGAAGATGCAGTATTAGTCATGTGCTGTATTCGATCTGAATGGCTGGATAAAGTTTTTTACGTTTTACCCCTAGGGTAAAACGTAAACGATATTAAGGCTGGATATTAAGTCGGAGGATCGTCAGGTGTATCGTCAGCAGGGATAGATACCTTGGGTTTGATTTGACCGCGAATGCGATCTAGCACTCCATGATCAACGGCATCCTTAGCAACGCGGATGGCATTACGAATACTGATGGCGTTGGAACTGCCGTGACTAATTACGCAAATACCCGCGACACCGAGGAGTAATGCACCGCCATACTCGTCAGCATCAATGCGCTCTTTTACCTTTTTGAGATTGGGTTTCAAGATTAAGGCTCCAAGCTTGCCACGCCAACCCTTGGGGAGTTCTTCCTTCAGGATCTGCATCACGGCATTACCAACACCCTCGGCAAACTTCAGGACGATATTGCCTGCAAAGCCGTCACAGACAATGACATCAAACTGCCCCTTTAGAATATCCCGTCCTTCCGCATTACCCGCAAAGGTAATCTGGGGATTATCTTGCAAGGCTTGGTGAACGCGAATGGCGAGTTCGTTACCCTTACAGGCTTCTTCACCAATATTAAGCAAGCCGACCTTAGGCTCTTGGATGCCGATCGCGTATTTGCTGTAAAGCGATCCCATGATCGCAAACTGCTCTAAAAATTTGGGACGACAGTCCACATTTGCGCCAACATCAAGCAGCAATACTGGTTTATGGGCTACCTGTGTGGGAAACAATGCACCGATCGCGGGTCGATCGACACCCGGTAATCGCCCCAAACGCAACAGAGCCGCAGCCATAGCCGCTCCAGAATGTCCCGCCGACACCACGGCATCAGCCTGCTTGCGCTTGACTAAGTTCATGGCAACGGCGATCGAAGAATTGGGCTTGCGGCGCAGCCCCTCAAGGGGTTCATCATCCATTTCGATGATGCCCTCCGATGGCACGATCTCTAGGCGATCGCTTTCTTGATAGTTATGTTGCTTGAGGTAATTAGCGAGAATATCGCGATCGCCCACTAGCGCTATGTCTACATTTAACTGAGTCTGAGCTAATATGGCTCCTTCTATTACTTCGTGTGGGGCAAAGTCCCCACCCATCGCATCTACGGCAATTCTCACTATTTGCGATCCTGTCTGAGTTTTATGAATAAAACTGTAAAGAATTTTATTAAACCTTGCAAAAATTTTAACAGTTTGGGTAGCTTAACCTATCAGGATCGCTCAAAATATTTGAAATCAAATGCTAGAACTGAAAAAAGGCAACATTGCGATGTTAGTGAGTCGGTTGTTTCGGTTCCTAGCGATCGCTTCTATATCCGCGATCGTTATTTTGGTTGGTTGTCAGTCCAATCAAGCAGTTTCGTCTAGTGTTTCAGCTAATAAAGGCGCGCTTCCTTCAAATAGCAAGAATGCTATCGCATCGGCACCCCTCCCTGCGGGGTCGATCAAAGCAGATCTTGGATTTCGTCCAGCAGTCAATGGTTTCAGTTTTGAAAATTACGGCGAGGACAGTAGCATTAAGAATCTCTCCTCCGTTGAAATGCAAAGGATGTTTGGAAGCAAAGTTTGCGCTACCCAAGGAGAATCTTGTATTCTTACTCCTCCCGCCCAAAAGTGGATGGATGAAGTCAATAAATCCATGAATGGCGGACATTGTGAGGGAATGGCAGCGCTTAGTTTGATTTTATATGCCGATAAAGACAAGGCAAGTGGCTTTGGCAAAACGCCCGATCTCTCTTTGCTGGGTAATGAGAAACTCCAGCGTGAGATTGCTTATTGGTTTGCCACCCAGTACGTTCCACCGACTGCCACCAGCGAGATCAGAGGCAAAGCTCCATCGGAAATCCTCGATACCCTTCTCACCTCGATGAAACCGAATGCTCGTATCGATGAAACCTATACCATGGGGATTTATCAACCTGGCTTTAAGGCAGGACATGCCATTTCCCCCTATGTCGTAGGCGATTTAGGTGATGGCAAGTATGCAGTGATGGTGTATGACAATAACCATCCTAAAGTAGAGCGAACGATCGAGATCGATCGCAATGCAAATACGTGGAAATATAATGCAGCCACTAATCCCGATGAACCTGAATCGGAGTACTTGGGGGATGCAGATACTAAGACACTCACCTTAACCCCCACTCCACCCCGCTACGAGCGTCAAGCCTGTAATTTTTGCGGTACGGAAGAACAATCTGATGATAATAGTTCTGAAAAATCATCGGCTAAGGTTAATGCAAATGGAACACTGAAATTCAATCAAATTTTCCTTGAAGGAGATGCCGATCTGTTAATTACTAACGGCAATCAAAAAATTGGCTATGAGAATGAAAAATTTGTAAATTCTTTTTCAGGAGCCACCTTCACTCCTATCAAGAGTAGCGAACTTTGGAAAGATGATGAAGAACCGATCTACAATATTCCCGTTGGCGTTCCATTCACCATTAATTTACAAGGTAACAAAAAAAGTAATAGCAAAGAACTAATCGATGTTGTGATGATCGGTCCTAGCTACGATCTGGGCTTGGAAGGGATTAAAGTTAGCAAGACTGAGAAAGATTTAATTCAATTCGATGCAAGCGGTCGCAGTCTATCCTACAAACCGAGTAGTTCTGAAGCTCCCAATATTGTATTTGGTATTGCCACAAAAGCAGATGACTACGAGTTTGAATTAGATGGAGTCGAAATTGATGCTGGTGGAACCATTAGTGCCAATCTAGATACTGCAAAAGGTCGCCTCGGCATCAAGATTGCCGATACTAAAAATAAGGCAATCTTCAATTTACTGATTAGTCGTATTGATGATAAGACCGAGCAGAAATTTGAAGGCACAGACCTCGAACTATCTTCAGGTAATACTTTATACTTGGATTACGCTAAGTGGACGGGTAATGGAGCCAAGTTGACGATCGAACTTGACAAGGGAAGTAACGGTACGATCGACGAAATCACTACTATCGAAGATAAGAAGAAGTAAAACTTACCTAAGTATCTAGGTGTAATTAAATATAAAATCCCAAAAGCTGTAGCGCACGTACAGCGTGCGCTACAGCTTTTGGCTCTGGTTTTTAATTATGCCCATCTACTTATACCAATTCCCAAAAGTGTGGCTACACTTTTGGGAATTAAAAACCAAACCCAGTAAGGTTTTTAAAATCACAAAATGGCGTAGCCATTTTGTGATTTGGTATTATTTAGGAATCTCTATTAAAGAAAAAAATCCTAGAAGAAGGAAGGTGCTATACAGCGCCTTCCTTCTTCTAGGATTTTATTGTTGTGGGGAGCTTACGGCTTTACTCGCATCGCGATCTACTGGCAAGATCAATGGTGTGCCTTGACCATTACCAATAATGACGATTTTGGAATTGGGTGATGTCGATAATTTCTCCGTTGCTTCGATCTCGCGTAATTGCAAAACTGAGGGTGTTAGCCCCTCCGATAATATTTTCTGAGCATCAGCTCGTCCTTTAGCTTCGATCCGTTTGCGATCGGCTTCTTGGGTTTCTTTTTCAAGGACAAATTTCATTTGTAAATTTTCCTGCTCAGCTTTTAATCTTTGCTGGATTGCCGCCTGTAGGGTTTCAGGTACTTTCACATTACGCAAGAGGGCTTCATCGACGATAAAGCCGAGGGGAGCTAGTTGCGATCGCAATTTGTCGGCAAGTTTGAGGCTAATTTCTTCGCGCCTAGTAGCATATACGGCTTCGGCGGGATATCCAGAAACAATTTCCCGCGAAATTGAGCGGAATCTTGAAATTAAGATTTCTCTTTCTTCGAGCCCAATATTTTGATAAATACTGCCTGCTTTGGTGGGATCGATATGGTACTGCAAGCTGATATCGATCGCTAGGGATAAGCCTTCTTTAGATGTAGCGGCAATCTCCTCCTTAACATCCCGTAATCGAGTGGAGAACTGTACTACCTCGGCAAAGGGATTAATAGTATGGATGCCTGCGGGGAGGGTGCGATCGCTAACTTTGCCCTGAAAGTCTTCTACACCAACATTTCCTGCGGGGATAACGACGATGAGACGGGTTGCTGCATTGACTAAGGAAAATAAAGCAATTAAACCCGCAATCGCTCTGATGACTAACTGGGCGATGCGATGATCGACGAGACGTTTACTGTTAAAAAACACTAAGACGGAAACTAATGAAGCGATCGCTGAAATGATAAATGACATCGATATATCCCTAAACTGGCTTAGCTATTTAATAACGATTGTGATGGATAAGTAACTAGGCGTAATTAATTACAAATCCAAACCCGTAAAGTTTCGCCCCTGCGGGGCGAAACTTTACGGGTTTGGGTAATTTATTTGGCACAATTACTTATTACCCATTTGATCGCTGTTTTGCTGCTTTACTTTAATAAGTTAATTCGCTAGGGTTAAGAATTAATTAAAGAAATTGCTATCCCCATGCTTAGAACAAAGCAAAACCCCAAAGATAGGTGGCGGCGCGAAGCGCCGCCACCTATCTTTGGGGTTTTATATCCTAACCAAAGCTGACATTGCGATAGTCCTAAATAAGTAATGAAGTAACGCGCTCAGCGCGTTACTTCATTACACCATTACCGCACAAACTTTCTATCTAAAGGGCATCGAATAGAGCAATCCCCCCTGCTTCCATTGGCGATTTAAACCGCGTGGAATATCTAGGGGCGTAATATTACGGCTGTAAATATCATTATAATTTCCGACTTGTTTGAGGATTTGAGTCGTCCAGTCTGGGGCAAGCCCCAACTCAATGCCAAGGGAATCTGATGTACCAAGGAATCTGGAGACTTCGGGATTTTTCGTGTCCTTAAAGATATTGTAGTTATCCATATTTATCCCCAACTCTTCGGCATAGAAAGTGGCATAAATTACCCATGTCACCACATCCCGCCAGCGATCGTCATTACCAACTAAGGCGGGGCTGAGCGGTTCTTTGGATAAACTCAAATCGAGAATTTTGTGATCGGCAGGACGGGGCAGTTTGCTCCGCCATGCGGCAAGTTGGGATTTTTCAGAAGAGATAGCATCACAGTCTCCTTTGGTATAGGCATTTAAAACGCTATCCAGATCGGGTAAAACCATAGCTTCGATCGCAATATTGGCTTCCTTAAAGGTTGATTCCAGATTTGCGGCGTTAATTCCCGTTTCTACGCAGATTTTTTTGTCAGTCAGTTCTTTGAGCGCGATCGATGATTCATCGCTAGCTTTAGAGAGCGGTTTATCTGATTTACTATCCTTATCTGATTTACCATCCTTATCAGGGCGATCGGTACGACTCTCAGGGGCGGAACTGGGCGACGCGCTAGGACTAGCGGAACTGCTAGGAGAACTGGGAGAACTATTGGGAGAATTGCTACTAGGACTGGGGCTAGCACTGGGCGAACTGTTGGGCGAATTGGGTTTTGCCCCGATTCTAAGCATCACTCCCTGCCCGTCAAAGAAGGTCGTGGGGGCAAAAGAGATGTTTGGTGTGACATCACGGGTTAAGGTGCGCGTAGTATTCCGCATAAGGATATCGATTTCACCATTTTGGATCGCGGTAAACCGATCCTTGGCAAGCAATGGTTTAAATTCGACGGCTCTGGCATCTCCCAAAACGGCAGCGGCGATCGCTCGGCAATAATCTACATCTAAGCCGCTCCACAAGCCTTTATCATCGACATAGCTAAATCCTGACAGCTTTCCATTTACGCCACATAACAGTTTGCCGCGAGCCTTTACCCTTTCTAAAACCCCCTCTTTATCCTTACTAGTTGCCGCCGCCGTGGCAGTAGCCGTTGGGGTGGTTGTGGGGGCTATTTTTGGTTGTTCTTGGCATCCTGATAGCAGGACGAAGGTTAAGCTTGTCACCAAGCTCCATTGTCTGAAAGTTACTTTGGTCGCTGGGAGGGTTTTTCCTTTTGAAAGGACAGCAGTTTTGGTTAAATGCTTGGGCATTAAGCTCATAGGTTTAATGATTGCTAGCGCGATCTCGCGATCTATGGTCTACATGGTCTATTTGAAGCTTACATTGATTCCATCAAATTATTCTCGATGCATCGAGTCTGGAGTCAAAAAAACGAAAAAATTCATGTTTTTTGTAAATTTTAAAATTCGCTTAGCCAGTTTTAATTAACTCTTGTACCCAAAATACTGCGGTAGCACTGAGGATAGAGATCGCCCATTCAATTCCACTGAGAGGAATTGTTGCCATCAGATCGCTAAACCACGGAAACTGTACGAAAACGATTTGGCAGATAGATACAAAGGAAATGCTAAGGAGAAGTGGCAAATTGCCAAACACACTACGACGGGCGATCGCACAGGCATGGAAAATTTGGCTAAAGCCAAGGGTGATAAATGCCATCGTTCGCGCTTCTGAAAATAATGACGCTTGACCTTGGTATTTCAACCAAAAGACAGCGGAAATAGCGGCGATCGTAGCGGTAACGGCCAGCAAGATCCGCAGGTAATTGCTAGGGCGTAACATGGTTTGGAAGCGATAGGCGGGCTGCAATAGCAGGTTTTCGTGGGTGGGTTCGAGGATGAGCGGAAATGCAACGAGAGGTGTAGCGATCGCACCGACCCAGATTAATTGCAATGGTGGGATAGAAAATCCTGCAGCGGTATCCATGAGGGTCAGAATCGCTAAGGTAAAGGAGCTAGAGGCAGTCAAGAGGGCAATGCGTTGCAACCGATCGAAGATAGCGCGTCCTTCGAGAATAGCAATCGGCAAATAATGGAAGTCTTCTTTGGGCAAAATTAGCCCCGCACTATCCTGTAATTCTTTACAACCTGTGCGATCGCAAATGCCGATATCGGCTGTTCTTAATAAAGGAATATCCTCCACATCATTGCCAATGACAGCGACCGCTTGAGCCGATTTTAGACGCTCACCTTGCCATTGGCGAATCCGTTCTTGAGGAGCCTCAAAATAGCTATGGGTTTCTATGCCAATTACGCGACTAAAGGCTTCCGCATCATCTTCGGAAGCACGGATTAAGCCGCGCCACTCAATGCCTGCGCGACTCAAATTATCAAAACTCAGCACCACATCTGACTCCACAATTGGCACAATCGTGGTCACTCTGGCGATCGCATCCAATGTCGAAGGAAATCTTGCCCATATCCTCTGTTTGGCAAGATCGCGCATTCCAAATAATTGCACTTGGGTGGCGATACGTAGTAGATTCTGGGGATAGGTGCTGACGATGAGGGCAGCAGCGGTCATCGCATTGATCGTAATACTCCTTTGCCATGCAAAGCCGATCGCAGTTGTCGTCACTAATAGCAGCAATCCAATCCAGACTTGACGTAGTTGGCGCAATTCCGAATGCATAACCGAAAATGGCTTTTCCTTAATCAAGGCAGCCTGCTCCTGAGTAAAGCGACTAGTCGCAATGACAATTCCCTTGGCAGTTCCTGAGGAAACTTCCGTTCCTGCATAGATCATATTGCTACATTCGAGGGGTGGCGTTTTCTCCTCAAAGGTCAAATCGGCTTGCTTTGTACAAATTGCCTCACCGCCCAAATTCGTTTGATTTATGCGTAAATCCTCCGATGTCTCTAGAACTCGCAGATCGACATTGGGGCGATCGCCTTCCTTCAATACCAATACATCCCCAAGTACTAAATCCCTCGATGGTATTTCCATTTCTTCGCGATCGCGCAATACAATTACGGAATTAGAAGGCGTATGTTGGCGACGTTGAGGGCGATCGCGACTGACCTTCTCTCTAGTTTTAATTGACCATAGGGCGATCGCCACTCCAATCACTCCATGCAATCCCCCTACCAAGATTAACGCCCATCCCTCTGCACCATTCCACTGCAAAAAAATGGCTGCGCTCAACAGTATATAGGTCAAGGGATCGAGAAAAGGTTGTAACAGAACCTTGCCAATCGGACGCGATCGCGGTAATTTATTGGCTCCCAAGAACCGCAACCTTTGACGAGCATTCACATAGGATAACCCTTCTGCCGAGGATTCCAAAGTTGCCAATACTCGATCTACATCCATGTAGTGCCAAGGTTTCTGGAGATCCGACAGAAAGTCAAATTTGGTCATAGTTTGATTTTTGGGCTTCCGTTCGCTATTTAGTTTATACTAATTCCCCTATATGTGATGAAAATTAAGGGATTGTAAAACAGTCCCAGTAAGGTTTTGATGCATAAAATCAAATCAAGCACGATAACTAAGGAGCTAGTTTAGACATTTATTCTTCCCCCATCCTATGGTTTGCTCATCTAGGTAATACCAATTCCCCACATGAGCGACGTTGTTATTGCTGTCGCCAAATGTATTAAAGCTTAAAAAGCTATAGCTCACGCTGTGCATGAGCTATAGCTTTTTGACTCTGGTTTTTAATTATGACCAGCTACCTAGCTATAGATAGCTAATTGGTAGGTAATTAATTGGATATCGTGGGTAATCAAGACTCAACACAAAAAACTTATTTAGGTAATTTAACCGATTACCATAATGCGGGAACAGGACGAGCAGGCACTGCGGCGGGAACCTCTGGTCGAGTGACAGGAACTACAGGTGCAGGCTCTTCAGGAGCAGAGCAGGCATTAAATCCTTCACTTAACAAAGAGGAACAATAAGAAGTGGGCAAATCACGGGTGCGAATTGTTGCATCGCTGACGGTTTGCAAATCCATCATTTCTCGATTGATTGCTCGAAAAGCATTGATTTGCTGTTCCATCCATTGATCCCTATATTGAAAATTGATATAGGGGGCAGGAACGTTGGGATCGGAGGTCATATCCAAGACTTTATTCTGTACCTGAGGATAGGTGGCAGGAAAGTTGCGAGGATATTGATCTTGATCGGTGAGCAAAGGGTCGGCAAAGGCAGCACCACTAGCCAGCAGCGTTGAAGCTGCAACTAGCGATGAAGCAAGCCAAGAGAATCTAGTACTCATATAAATACGCATCCTCAAAGTTGGACGCTGACTAATGTAGCAGATCCAGTCATAAATTGACTGGTTTCAGAAAATTGATATATAGCATAGCTAACGCCAAGTGTATAGCTGTTGCCAAGCGTACTAGTACATAAACCCCAAGAATTGATTGGCGGCGCTTGCGCCGCCAATCAATTCTTGGGGTTTGATTTGTCCTAAGTCAAGTAACTGTAGCTATAAAGACCAAACGAGAGATGCGGCACGGTGCGCCGCATCTCTCGTTTGGTCTTTTTGCTTTAATATGACTGGCAACAGGAGCTCAATTTTTTGTTGTGAGGGGATGAGCAGCATTTAAACTAAAAAAGTATTTACAAAATCAAAAGCTAAGTCAAAGTTGTGGAACATCCAAATCGCGAAAAGTTGCTCGATCTGTTTTGTCGTCTTGCTTATAAAAGTGGCGACTTTATCCTCTCCTCTGGGCAAAAAAGCACCTATTACATCAATGGCAAATTAGTCACACTACATCCATTTGGTGCTTTGTGGACGGGACAGGTCTTATTAGAGATGTTGCCAGCAGAGACAGGGGCAGTGGCGGGTTTAACCTTGGGAGCCGATCCGATCGTGAGTGCGGTAAGTGTGGTATCTGCCTATGAAAATAGACCAATTCCTGCTTTGATCGTTCGTAAGCAGCCAAAAGGACATGGAACGGCAGCATGGATTGAAGGTCCTGAACTTGCACCAAACACGAATGTGGTAGTGCTAGAGGATGTGGTGACAACTGGGCAATCGGCATTACTCGCTGTCGAGAAATTACGTGATGCTGGTTACACTGTTACCCATGTATTAACGCTGGTCGATCGCCAACAGGGGGGAGCAGAGCTTTATGCCAAGGAAAGACTAACGTTTGGTGCGGTATTTAATATTGGTGAAATTCAAAATTACGCCAAGGGAATGCATTAACAAAAAACAAAAAGAGAGCTCAGCCCTCTTTTTGTTTTTTGTTAATGCGGTTATTAATGCTACTTTTGCGATTTGGTAATATCTAGATTTAGGAATGGAACCGCACCGTTTCCTCCTAATACTTGGGGAAACTTGCCATCCCATTTTTCGATCGCTTGTTTTTGCAATAGTTCCGAAGTTAGGGTCTCGCGTAGGAGGCGTTGGGCTTCCGCTTGACCCTTGGCGCGATTGATCGTTGCCTCAGCTTCCTGTTCGGCTTCTCTGGCAATATATACAGCTCGCTGAGCGCGTTGTTCGGCAATCTGTTTCTCCTCTACCGCCTTGGAAAATTCGGTTGAGAAATTTAGATCGACTACGCTGGTATCTAGAACAATAATGCCATACTTACTTAAACGTTGACTCAAAGCCTCATCAAAATCTAGCTTAAGCTCGTCACGCTTAGTGATTGCCTCTTCTACGGTGCGTCTTGCCGCAGCCACTTTAAATGATTCTTGAGTTTGTGGGGCAATGATTTTGGAAACAATATTTTGCAAAGTGCCTTGAGTACGGCGGATGGTTACCACCTCAATGGGATCGAGTCGAAAGTTAATTGCAAAACTTGCGGTGAGTTGTTGTAAATCCTTGGTGGAACTTTGGGCGGGGACTTCAAACTTCTGGACGGTTAAATCATAGACATCAACCTGTGAAATTACGGGCGGCTTGAAATGTACTCCTTCTAGCAATACGCCATCCTTCGCTTTCCCCAATATGCTCAGTACACCTGCTTCGCCAGGATTTATAATTACGAAGGAATTAAAACTAATTACGGCGAGAATTCCTAATATGGCAACTAGGATTAAGGATTGCCAGCTCGTTTCTTGGTCTTGCATTACTTTTTCCTAATATCTATGGTTTTCGATCATATAAGTAAGTGGGCTTAATTAAATATATAGCTGCCGCCAGTTTTGTTAGGACAAAATCAAAACCCCAAAGAGAGTTGCCTCGTGGAGCGCGGCAACTCTCTTTGGGGTTTTATGTCCTGATACAGTTGGCGGCAGCTATA
>NZ_LIRE01000745.1 GCF_001402795.1 Pseudanabaena sp. 'Roaring Creek' | reverse complement strand
TTGGGGTTTTGTCCTTATTCAAGTGACTGTAGCTATATAATACCAATTCACGAAAGTGTGACAACACTTTTGTGAATTAAAAACCAAACCCAGTAAGGTTTTGAGATTCCCAAAATGGCAACGCCATTTTGGGAATTGGTATAGCGCTTGGAGAGCGACAGCTATAGATAGGCGGCAGGATCGATCGGTTCGCCGTTAGCGCGTAATTCAAAGTGTAAATGGGGACCCGTAGAAAATCCTGTCGAGCCGACAGCAGCGATCGGCTGTCCCTTTTCGACCGCATCCCCTTCCTTCACGTATAGTTCGCTACAGTGACCGTATAGGGTCGTCATGCCATTCCCATGATCGATGATCACTGCATTACCATAGCCTCCGTACCAGTCGGCATAGATGACTCGACCTTGGGCGCTAGCATAGACGAGACTGCCGTAGTCCGCACCAAAGTCGATACCTGAGTGAAAGCGCTCAGTCCCTAAAATGGGATGGGTTCGCCAGCCAAAATTGCTCGTAACAGGTCCAATGGTGGGATACATCAACTGACCAGATCCTGGAGGTAAAACGAGCCCAGAGTAGGGCTGTACCTTTGCCAAAATAATTTGGGATAAACGCCGTGAGTCTTCAGCAAGGCGATCTTCGGCTTGGATGAGAGCTTGCCGATCGCTTTTGAGTCGTTCGATCGCATTTAGCTGAGCCACCGCTTCGGCTTCGATATTCGCTTTTTGATATTTCAGCTTTTGCGTTAAAAGTTCGACTTCATTTCTTTGGGCAATTACTTGATTGCGCTGTTTTTCAACCTGCTCGGACTTTTGGGTCAAGTTTGCGAGCAAGCGGCGATCGCCATCGTAAATCCTTTCAATCTGGCGGCGGCGATCGGCAAATTGATTGAGATCCCGACTACTCAGCAATGTCACCCACCATCGTTGCAACTGTTGTCTTTGTAAGTAACGCAAACGAGCGCTGGTGGCATCCCGTTTTTTATTGAGGTCGTATTCTAATTCTTGGAGCTTGTTACTGAGAAGTTGAAATTGATTTTTGGCTTGGAGAATTTTCTTCTCGTTTTCTTTAATCTGCGCATCGGTGACACGCACATTACGTCTTAATGCCTCTAGTCGAGATTGTGCAGGTTTGGCAAGCGCGTTAATCTGTTCCTGCTGCTTTTGAATGATTTGACGCTGTTGCTCGACAAAATTTTGATAATTTTTTAAATCTTCTACGGACTGGGATTGGGCAGGTTCTATATGTCCTAAGGCAAAATAGCAACTGGTAGCCATCGCCAAAATTGCCATCCCTAGCCCCAGAAATTGCCAGAGCCCCCGTCCAATCTTGGTATTAATTCGGACAATGCTCGACAAAGATTTACTGGGTATCTCTTGCCAATAATGGCGATCGTACATTCAGCCCACCACATATCTACAAACTAGGGCAAGATTTTAACCGTATTTTGTCATGAATGAAACCCTATTGCGATCGAATCAGCAATTCGTCCTAGTTCCCGCTGAGTAGCTAAGCGCAATCAAAACCCCAAATATGAGTGGCGGCGCTTTGCACCGTCACTCATATTTGGGGTTTTGTCCTAAACAAACCTTACTTTGCTATGGCTCTCGCCGCTGTTTAGGACATAAAGCCCAAGAAGAGAATGGCAGTGTTACTGCCATTCTCTTCTTGGGCTTTATGCTAGGTTAAAAAAATAACCTTTAACTTTTAATAATATTTCTGTATCTTTTAATACTTAAGTCTAGGTATGTATTGCTTTCATGACATACTTTATTTATACCTGTATAACTGCCTGCTAGCCATAGCAGATCTAAATCATTTATAAGAAAAATAGGGCTGCGACTAGGAATATTGCTATGAACACTACTACCCGCCAACACCTATCAAAAAATACGAGAAATATTAGACAGAATGCTCCTCAATGTTTAACTCCCTTGCCTTCTACTTGGGTAACCCTGTTAGAACCACCAAATTCTAGTTGCTACGATGAAGCATTATTAATGTGTCAATATTCTGATGGACGTTGGGCAGCATGGATTCCCGATTTTGGGGAAATTGGATTGCATTCAGGTCAGTTTTGTCGCCTGTCCTAAATCCCAGCCCAAAAAGATGTGAGTGACGGCGCGAAGCGCCGCCACTCACATCTTTTTGGGGCTTAAGCAAAAATTATTATGCATTAAGTAACCCTTTCGTTGCTATATACAGCCCTTTACGCTCAAACCCAAACTAGGGAAATCTTTAAAAGCGTTGCTTCGCAAAGCTTTTAAAGGATTTCCCTGTGGTTCGTTTGATCGATAATTGCTCTAAATCATTTAGGATTGCTATAGTCAAAAGCTTAGATAAGTAAGTGGGCTTAATTAAATATAAAACCCTAAAACCTGCGCGTGCGCCGCAGGTTTTAGATCTGGATTTTATACCAATTTCCAAAAGTGTGGCTACACTTTTGGAAATTAAAACCTAAATCCAGTAAGGGTTTTAAAGTCACAAAATGGCGTAGCCATTTTGTGATTTGGTATTAATTATGCTGAGGTGCTTAATAGCCTAAATAAGAACTGAAACAAGAGCCGAAAGCAAATGCTCCAGTCAATTACGCCGCTAATTCTGACCTATAATGAGGAACCCAATCTCGAACGGACTTTAGAGCAGTTGTATTGGGCAAAAAGAATTGTTGTAATTGATAGCTTTAGTAGCGATCGCACCTTAGAAATTTTAAATCAATACCCCCAAGTAGAAATCTATCAACGGCGTTTTGATACCCATACAATTCAATGGAATTATGGATTAGAACAAATTGATTCTGAATGGGTCATCTCTCTGGACGCGGATTATGTTTTGTCAGAAGCAATAATCCAAGAAATACGATCGCTATTTGCTTCTCCCCATACGGAACTCCTTGATGGCTATTTTGCTCCCTTTCGATACTGTGTATTTGGGAAACCATTGAAGGGGACATTACTGCCACCGCGCCAAGTTCTCTTTCGCAAACATAAAGCTATTTATATTGACGATGGACATACCCAGTTGTTAAGGATCGATGGTGAGTCTGGAACTCTCAAATCCTATATTAATCACGACGATCGTAAGTCCCTCAGTCGTTGGCTATGGGCGCAAGATCGGTATATGCAGATCGAGTCTCAAAAATTATTTAGTACGCCCCCAACCCAACTCAGCCTTGCCGATCGCCTTCGCCAACAAAAAGCGATCGCGCCGATCATAATTTTGCCTTACTGCCTCATCCTCAAAGGGGGAATCTGGGATGGATGGGAAGGTTGGTATTATGCTTGGCAGAGAATGCTTGCGGAAATTTTATTGGCGATTCGATTGATCGAGCTAGAGCGAGATAAAAATCTGAAAAAATAAGCGGTGCATCACACCGCCGAGCCGTAGAGAGTCTAGGGTCTTTGCTGATTGGGTTTCTGAGCCGTGGTCGTAGTGGGCATCATGCCATCCGTACTCGGAGTCGCGACTTCAGATGGATCGAGGAGCTTGATGGTCATTTGATTGCTTTTGATCCAGCCTTGTTTTCTCAGCAGCATTTCTTGAGACTTGCCCGAATTTAAGGTCTGGGGTAATTTATCGCGCATTCCATTGACCCTTTGCTCGACGGAGTTTACCTCTGTAGTGATTTCGTCGAGACGATCTTTTTGGGAGGACTGATAGGGAAGCAACTTGGCGATCGCCGCGATCGCCGCCAAGGATAAAGCCACATTGACAGCAATGACAATGATGGACTCAGTTGCCTTGGCGCGGCAAAATTGCTCTTTTTTGCGCTGGACGTTCTGAGCAACTGCTTCACTGTAGCTATTTGCCCCATTCTGCGCCGATGGCGAGCTAGCACCAGAGGTTGCCGAATGGTTACTACGCGAATGTATATTCACCACATCATTTCGCCCGTACTGACCCTGCGATCGCGGGGTTTGTTTTGGTACTTGTGGAGAAAAATGGGGAGATAAGTCTCGTTTGGCAACCATTCGCAACCTCTAGGCTGTAAAAAAGATAGATGAGGACTAGGAATTAGACTAGGAGTTGGAAAGAGCAGAACCTAATAAAGCTGCTAATACTGCGGGGAACAGTGCAACAACTAATGCTGTGAAAACTTGAGCATCTGAAAGATTCATACAATATCTCCTTTTATATATAGATTCTTATTTCGATCTTTACAATACACTGTCATATCAAAAATTGACTAGCTGTTAAAACAAATAAAAACAATTACAAACAAAATTACAAACAAAATTACAAATAAAAAGGGGTCAAAAAATTGTAAAAGCCGATCTAAGCCGATCTAAGCCGTTCTATAGGGACAATTGGGATTTTTTTTGATTTTATTTGGCTTGATGTTCCAAGATAAATGCTTGAATGCGATCGCAGGTTTCAGGACGAATTTCGTGGGACATCTCGTATTCCTCATAGGCTACAGTTACGCCCAAGCGATCGAACATCTCTCTAGTGTTGCGGGCGATCCCGATCGGCACTACTGTGTCTTGCGTACCATGGGCAATTAAGATCGGTGGTAATGATTCATGGGCGATTTCCTGTAGCTGTTCCTCTGTGATATGCAGATAACCACTTAGAGCAATCAATCCTGCGAGGGGAAATACTAAACCCACATCTAGGGTCATTGCGCCACCTTGGGAGAAACCTAACAAGAAAGTTTTCTCTAAGGGAATACCTGTCATGGCAGGGAGGTCTTCGAGAAACTGACTGAGCAGTTCGCAACTATGGGCTAGTCCTTCCGTATCGAGACTTTGTAAGTCATACCACATCTTGCCATTGGGCATGGGATGGTTAAAGGGAGCTTCAGGACAGATCCATTGATAGTTGCGGAGTCCCACAAGGGGCGCAAGGGAGATCAGATCGTCACAATTTGCACCCCAACCATGCAGGGCGACGATCGCCCCAAGTGCATTGGGATTGGGTAGTTGAGCGGGTAGCGATCGGTAATTTAGTGTCATGAGCAAATTATATCTATAAACCTAATAGCTATAAATCTATTAGACGTTGCGGCGCGAAGCGCCGCAACGTCTAATGCTTCACTGGGAAGGGAGTAAACCCATTTATAGATTTACTGACATCAAGCCATAATCTTGCGCTGAAGCTAGTGAAATATCTGGAAGATGACGCAACATATCGTCCCACTTAGTCTGTGTTTGCAGAGCTTTTACCACTATCTCCATTGGTTCGGCAAAAATGGCAGGAAAATCGGCTTCCTCAGGCAACTGAACCCTATAGGCTAATTGTTCTTGTGGCGGATTGAACTGTGCGTTGACTCCTGCTTTGTTTCCTCAGACGTTGCGGCGCTTCGCGCCGTCTTCACTGGGAAGGGAGTAGAGTGAAAGGTTAAATGGTAAGGCTTCTCGTCATCGCTTACAATTAAAAAGCATAAAAAATGCACTTTTAACAATCAATTCATAAAATCTTCTTAAAATTGCTGGAGAATCGCCTGAATGCAACTCGTCGCGCTTCAGAACTTACTGGATAACTCATCCTTTGCTATCCTCTTTGCGACTATGCTCGTTTTTTGGGTACATGTCGCATTTCCGAACTTACCCTATCTAAGATCGCTGGGAAATGCGGGTATGGCGATCGCTAATCTCTGTATGGCTACCCTACTGGCAGCGCGTTGGATTGATGCAGGCTATTTCCCACTGAGCAATCTTTACGAATCGTTGTTTTTCTTGGCATGGGGCATAACCACCATGCATATCGTCGTTAGTCGCATTGGCAATAAGAGTGCTAACGATATGGCAAAGCGTCTCATTGGTGCATTCACTTCACCTCTGGCGATGGGAATTACAGCCTTTGCTGCCCTAGCACTGCCTTCGGGAATGCAGGTATCCGAACCCCTTGTGCCCGCATTGAAGTCTAACTGGCTGATGATGCATGTCAGCGTAATGTTGTTAAGCTATGCCGCGTTGATGACGGGCAGTATTTTGGCGATCGCCTTTTTGATCGTTACTCGTGGTCAGGATGTGGTGTTACAGGGAAGTTCCTTTGGTACAAATCTCCGTAGTGTGATTGATACCAATAAAACCGCTAGTGCTGAGACATTTGCAGCCTTTGCCGTTGATAGCATGGCTAGTGTTTTGAATTCAGGTAATTTACCATCGGCGCAAAGTAATTTGAACAGTACTTTGAACGGTAACTTATTAACTGCTGCTGCGAGCGCCACTCCAACCCAGCCCTTGTCCTTGCGTCGCCTCACCATCGGTGAAACCCTAGATAATCTCAGTTATCGAGCGATCGGGCTAGGTTTTCCCCTGCTGACAATCGGGATTATTGCGGGTGGTGTTTGGGCAAATGAGGCATGGGGTTCCTATTGGAGTTGGGATCCCAAAGAAACATGGTCTTTGATTACATGGCTCGTATTTGCCGCTTACTTACATACACGCATTACTAAGGGATGGCAGGGGCGTAAACCTGCGATTTTGGCAAGCTTAGGGTTATTGGTAGTTTGGACTTGTTATCTAGGTGTAAATCTTCTCGGTAAGGGTTTACATAGTTATGGTTGGTTTCTGTAAATAAAGCCCAAGAAAAGGATGGGGCAGCGCTTCGCGCCGCCCCATCCTTTTCTTGTTTTGCAACAAAAAAGCCTCGCTAAGCGAGGCTTTTTTGTTGCTTAGGCTAGCGATTGCTTAACTCTAGGTTAAGTTTGGGAAGACTTTCTAGTTCAAATACTGTGATTTGTCCAGAGTTGGCGCTACCCTTGCCATTTTGCAGCAACTCTACCCAATAGGCGTATTTCTTGCCCTGACGTAATTCCCCTTGCAAAGCCCTAAGAATTGGTGAAGCATTTTTAGCCTGCGATCGCGCGAGCATCTCGGCAGTGGGATAGGCATAGACCACCTTAGCCGTGGCATAATCCCGCATAATCTCTGGCCCATAAATAGAACGTAAAGATTCCTCTAAGCGCGATTTCGTCACGCCATTGATAATGTCAAAAAACTTGATTTGCTCGCTGCGGATAACATTAGGTTCCCCACGCACTTCCGCTAGCCCCGGGATTAATACACTTGCCTGAAATTGAAATCGACGCGCAGGGGTATCGCTTTTGCGGATTAGCAAACGCTCGCCACTTTCGGGGCGTAGTACGGGATTAGTTTTAATCCAATCCAAAACTTCGTCAGGTCTTTGTCCCGGCAAGGCGATCGCTGAAGGCACAAGCGATTGCCATATTGGCAGCGCCATACTAGCTGTTTGCGCCAAAAGTGTGGTGGCGATCGCAATGGTTACACTTTTTGCACTACTTTTTGCACTTTTGATGTTTGCGATCTTAAAGCAATTCATGGGACTCCTCTACAGCAATTCGATCCTAAAGGAAAAATTTAGCTGGCAATTAATGGCTGACAGGATATCACGTAGTGGCACAATTGCAATGACTTTTTCAGGCTTTTTACGATGTTTTAAGTTGTTTGTTCTCTATTTAAGTGGCTATCGCCACAACCCGCAAGAAGAAGAGGGCGACACGCAGTGTCGCCCTCTTCTTCTTGCGGGTTATAAACTCCAAAAGATGATGGGCTTCTTTTTCCCATTGGAAGAGGGTTTGAGGATTGAATACAACAAAAAACAAAAAACTTTTGCCAAAGGTATTGACAAACCCCTTGTAAATCTACATAATAAGGAGCGCTTAAATAAAGAAACGAAAAAAACGAGCTGCAAACCAGCGAGTAAAAGCGATTCTTGGTTTACCTAAAGGGTAAATTTATAAGAGCAAAATTTGGGTTCGTAGTTCAATTGGTTAGAGCACCGCCCTGTCACGGCGGAAGTTGCGGGTTCGAGCCCCGTCGAACCCGTTCTAAGAGTTTACACAAGCCTATATAGAACTGTAGGTTCTATTGCAAACTCTCTAGTAGCAGGTCATATTTAAACCCCAAAATCTAAAGTCCAAAACAGGAGTGGTGTTGCTTAGCAGCGCCATTCCTGTTTTGGACTTTCGTTCTATCAATTCTTGATTGGGAACGGATTATGGTGATTGGGGAGAAGTCTTGCTTGGGTAAGATAAATTGCAGCAATGGATGGGGGCAATGTGAATTTAACCAGTGAGTTCGCTGACAGAAATTGTTTGGCGATCGCGCTTGCCTGCAAACTCTTAAAAGATAATGTAATATCATTTTTAGAGCCTGATTTAGAGTCTGATTTAGAGCCTGAAACCCAGTGTGAGTCTACAAGCGAAAGCTGATAAAAGCAAGATTGTCTTGTGATTTCTAGTAGTAAAAAAGCCATTATTCATCTGAAAGATTTAGATCTTCATTAAATAACTGGTTTGCGATCCCCTTATGCTTAGGTGAATATAATGGTGGCTAAAAGTATTCAAATTCATCAGCAAGTAATGGCGGCGATCTCCTGTGAGCCAGTGAGAATTGCGCCAGAAACTTCGGTTATGAAGGCGATCGCGATGATGGATAGGGTGGGCGCAAGCTGTCTATTGATTACCGAACCAGATACGGAAAGACTGATCGGTATTTTCACCGAACGGGATGTGGTTCGGGTTAGTAATCAGGGCTATGACCGCGAACAACCGATGC
Source organism: Pseudanabaena sp. 'Roaring Creek' (assembly GCF_001402795.1). Lineage (GTDB taxonomy): Bacteria > Cyanobacteriota > Cyanobacteriia > Pseudanabaenales > Pseudanabaenaceae > Pseudanabaena. Next base: position 15,797 of record NZ_LIRE01000745.1, on the reverse strand, counting down.
AGATGGTAATGAGCCATCCCGTTATTTCGCTGCAAGCATCGGATTGCTATGACATCAATGACATTGTGAGTTTGTTTCAGCAACATCAAATTCGGCATTTACCCGTGCTAGCGGGCGATCGCTTAGTAGGGCTTTTGTCTCAAGATAGCCTGATGGCGTTATTGCTAAGGGAGGTACTGCCAGATATCGCGATCGCTAATCCCGCAGGGCAAGAGGTGTCACCTCAGCAGTCGCAAGTCCCCCAACATGAATCTCATCTCCTTGATTTTAATCAAGAATTTCTTCTCGATCTGAATGAAGAGTTACGGCAAACCTTAGAAAACCTAAGGATTTCTGATGATGAGCTGAGATATCAAAATATGCAACTTGCGATCGAGCAACAGAAATACCAAGATTTGTTTGATTTTGCCCCCGATGGTTATTTGGTGACTAATGCTGCGGGGATTGTTCTGTCCGCTAACCAAGCAATTCTCCAGTTTTTGGGGGTAGAGCGGGAGTTTATGGTCGGTAAGCCCCTAGTTGTTTTTATTGATCGCGCTGACTATTCATTGTTTTACGATCGCATTGAGGCGCAATTGCATAGCGATCGCAAACAAACTTGGGAAATTTCCTTCCACCCTCGTCAGGGAAATCCATTTCTGGCGGAAGTGATTGTTGGCGCGATTCGTGACGAATATACCCAAGCGATCGGTTTGCGATGGCTCATTCGCGATATTAGCGATCGCCACAAGTTTGAGGCGGAGGCACGCAAAAACGATCGTTATAGTACCTTGATTAGTTTTGCGAGCGATGCGATATTTTTAGCAGATGCCAAAGGCAACCTGCTTGAAACCAACCAAAAAGCCGTAGAACTCCTAGGCTATAGTCGAGAGGAACTGATGCATATGCATATGTCTCAGATTCATCCTCCAGAGGCATTAGAGGCAGCAAAGAATCATTTTAAAAACGTAACTCAAAATAATAATGCTCCCAAGCTAGAGAGCCTAGTAATCCGAAAGGATGGCAGTCTGATTCCCGTAGAGATTACAGGCAGCCGCATCGAGATTGATGGCGAGATCCTCGCTCAAGGAATTTTTCGAGATATTAGCGATCGCAAGCAAATGGAAATGGCTCTCCAGCAAGAGATCCTGCGGCGAGCTACTATCTTTAACGCCTCCTCCGATGGGATGCTCATTCTTGATAGAGCAGGGAATCTCATGGATTCCAATGAGCGCTTTGCCCAAATGCTGGGCTATGAGCCTTGGGAAATTACTAACTTTAATGTGGCGGATTGGGAGGCGAAATTAACTCCTGAAGAAGTCCAAGAATTATTTGAAAAGCCAATTTTAGATAAAGCCACGATTGAAACGCTGCACCGTCGTAAAGATGGTTCCATTTTTCCTGTAGAGATTTCGGCGCGAGTGATGGAATGGCAAGGGGAATCTATGTATATTTGTATTGCGCGTGATATTAGCGATCGCAAGCAAATGGAAATGTCTCTCCAACAGGAGATCCTGCGGCGAGCTACTATCTTTAACGCCTCCTCCGATGGGATGCTCATTCTTGATAGAGCAGGGAATCTTATTGATTCCAATGAGCGCTTTGCCCAAATGCTGGGCTACGAGCCTTGGGAAATTACTAACTTTAATGTGGCGGATTGGGAAGCACAATGGACTCCTGAAGAAGTACGAGAATTATTTAATAGCGAAAATATAATCTTGAATGAAGATACGTTTGAAACGCTGCACCGTCGCAAAGATGGTTCCGTCTTTCCCGTCGAGATTTCGCGGCGAGTGATGGAATGGCAGGGAGAATATGTGTTTATCTGTATGTCACGGGATATTAGCGATCGCAAGCGAATAGAGATGGCTCTCCAACAAGAAATTCAGCGGCGCTTCGCTATCTTTAATACCACTTTAGATGGGATCCATATTCTTGATAAAGCTGGGAATCTCCTAGAGTCGAACGAGCGCTTTGCCCAAATGCTCGGCTATGAGTCTAGTGAAATTACTGCCCTTAATGTGTCAGATTGGGAGGCAAAATGGAGTGCTGAAGAGTTGCAAGAGATATTTAAAGACGAATCCTTTGATGAAAATACCTTTGAAACATTGCATCGTCGTAAGGATGGTTCCGTCTTTCCCGTCGAGGTTTCTCTGCGTATCATGAAATGGGAAGGGGAATCGATTCGGGTATGTATCTCGCGGGATATTAGCGATCGCAAAAAAGCCGAACAAGCCCTGCAAGAGAGTCAAAGCTTTATTCAAAAAATTGCCGATGCTTCTCCCAATATTCTCTATCTCTATGATATTCAAGAACAGCGGAATATTTATACGAATCGGGAAATTTATACTACGTTGGGTTATTCTCCCGCAGAAATTCAAGCGATGGGGGCAAACTTTGTTCTCAATGTGATGCATCCCGATGATATTCAGAGGATCTTACCCCAATATTATGAAAGGGTTAATGCGGCTCAGGATGGCGAAACGATCGAGTCGGAATATCGGATGAGACATGCCAATGGTGAATGGCGCTGGATCCATAGTCGCGATTCGGTTTTTAACCGTGATGCGCAGGGCAAAGTCAAACAAACCATCGGTACGGCGGAAGATATTAGCGATCGCAAAAAAGCCGAACAAGCCCTACAAGAGAGTCAGAGCTTTATTCAAAAGATTGCCGATGCTTCTCCCAACGTTCTCTATCTCTACGATATGGAAGAACAAAAGATTGTCTATACGAATCGCGAAATTTACAAAACCCTAGGTTACCATCCTGAAGAAGTTCAAGCCATGGGAGCAAATTTTGTGCTCAATTTGATGCATCCCGATGACCTGAAGCTTGTCCGCGAACATCATAATCGGGTTTTCGCCTCTCAGGATGGCGAAATTATTGAGATGGAATATCGGATGAGACATGCAAATGGTGAATGGCATTGGTTCTACTTGCGCGACTCAGTTTTTAGCCGCGATGCTAATGGCAGAGTCAAACAAACCATTGGTACGGCTGAAGATATTAGCGATCGCAAATATCTCCAGCAAAAACAAAATCGCTTAACTGCCATCTTAGAGGCTTCGACCGATTACATCAGTATGTCTGATGCGAATGGAAAGATCTTTTGGAAAAATGCTCAATTAAAGCGCTTGTGTGGTATCAATCCCGATGAAGATTCTTTACAGTTTCAAATTTCTGATTGTCACCCTGAATGGGCTGCATCCCTAGTAACAAAGGTGGGTATCCCCCATGCGATCGCAACGGGCAGTTGGATTGGCGAGACAGCATTACTGAATGCTGAAGGAGAGGAGATCCCCGTTTCGCAATTGATTCTCTCCCACAAATCGGAGCAAGAAGAAATAGAATTTTTCTCGTTTATTATGCGAGATATGCGAGTAAGGAAGGAATATGAACAGCAATTGGAAAGAACTAATGCCGAACTGATGCGTGCTACTCGTCTCAAGGATGAATTTTTGGCAACGATGAGTCACGAACTACGGACTCCTCTCAATGCCATTTTAGGCATGACTGAAGCTATGCAAGAAGAGATATTTGGAGCAGTTAACGATCGCCAGATCGCAGCTTTAAAAACCGTCGAACGTAGTAGCTATCATCTACTGGAATTGATTAACGACATTCTTGATGTTGCCAAGATTGAAGCAGGTCAGATCGAGTTGAGCTATACTTCAACCTCGATTCAGCAACTTTGCCAATCCAGTCTTGCCTTTATCAAACAACAGGCTCTACAAAAACACATTCAGCTCGATATCAAAGTTCCATCCTATCTACCTGATGTCCTGTTGGACGAAAGGCGAATCCGTCAAGTACTAATTAATCTTCTCAATAATGCGGTAAAGTTTACCCGTGAATATGGGCAGGTTAGATTAGAAGTTACTAAGGTAGAATCTCAAGGCGATCCAGATCTCAGAGAGCGATTGCGCTTTGTGGTAATCGATACGGGAATTGGTATTGCCCCTGAGAATATTCCAAAGCTTTTTCAGCCATTTATCCAGATCGACAGTGCCTTAAATCGGAAGTATACGGGCACGGGTTTGGGGTTAGCACTAGTCAAACAGATTGTGGAGCTTCATGGCGGTACTGTGGGGCTGACTAGCGAACTAGGTGTCGGTAGTTCCTTTGCGATCGAAATCCCCTTCGTCCTGTCACCCCAATCATTAAATGTAAATTTCAGTGGGAAGGTAAGTAACGAAGGGGATGAGCCAGCCCCGCAGCATGATCGCCTACAGGATCGCATAAATGATGGGACGGATAAGTATAGACGACCCTTAATTTTGATTGCTGAAGATAATGAAACTAATATCAGCATGATTGATGATTATTTAGAGCAGAAAGGATATCGCCTTCTCATTGCTAAGAATGGAGTAGAGACGATCGCAATGACCAAGGCTCACCAACCCGATATCATTTTAATGGATGTCCAAATGCCTGTTATGGATGGATTGGAGGCAATTAAGCGACTGCGTGACGATCCGCAATTCGTGAATATGCCAATTATTGCTTTGACGGCTCTTGCCATGACGGGCGATCGCGATCGCTGCCTTGCCGCAGGTGCTAATGCCTACTTAAGTAAACCCTTTAAATTAAAGGAACTCACTGAAACTATTCAAAAGTTGGTAGTACTAAATAGGTAAAGATGGGCGGCGCTTCGCGCCGCCCATCATTTTTTTGATTAGAGCCAATATCTAAGGTTTAGGGCTATTTTCTTCTTGAGATTCTTCAGCACCACTATTGTGACTACCATTCTTGAAACTACTTCCGTTGAGATCGCCTTCATGCAATGGGACGATCGCTACTTCATGTTCGAGTTCAAGTTCATGGGAATGTGGTTTGTATAAACCAGCCATCATTCGCTCTTCAATATTTTTGACAACAATATAAAGAATGGGAACGATGAATAAACTGAGTACCGTCGCCAGACACATACCACCCATGACCGCAGTTCCCAAGGATTGACGTGCAGCAGCACCTGCCCCCGTTGCGATTACTAGGGGGAAAATCCCGATAATAGTTGCAGAGGCTGTCATCAGGATTGGTCTTAAACGTTGCTGGGAAGCTTCAAGCACGGCTTTCGTAATGCTTAAACCTCTTTCGCGTAACTGATTGGCAAACTCCACAATTAAAATGGCATTTTTACTAGCCATCCCAATCAGCATGACTAACCCAATTTGGGTATACACATCATTGGAGAAAACAGGATTAAATAAACCACGCAATAAAACTGCTGAAAGCGCACCTAATACTGCAAGTGGGACTGTCAGCATGATGATTACGGGATCGATGTAATTCTCGTATTGAGCGGCAAGTACTAAGAATACAAATACAATGCCCAAACCAAAAATAAAGACGGCGCTGCTGCCAGAGCCGATCTCCTCCAGAGATAATCCCGACCATTCATAGCCAAAACTTTTCGGTAGGACTTCTTTAGCCACCTTGCTCATAATATCAATCGCTTGTCCCGAACTAACCCCAGGAGCAGTGTTACCAGTAATCTGGACGGAGCGGAACAGGTTATAGTGATTGATAATCGAGGGACCAACGGTTTGGGTAACTCTGACCAAATTGCTTAATGGAATCTCCTGACCGCTACTAGAGCGCACATAGAGCTTATTAATATCTTCAGGGTTAGAACGGAACTGAGCGTCTGCTTGGACATAAACTCGATAGGTTCTTCCAAAAGTATTGAAGTCATTTACGTACTGCGAACCAAGTAGGGTTTGCAAGGTGCTGTAAATATCTTGTAAAGAGACTTTCAAAGCATTAGCCTTGACGCGATCGACTTCTACGGTTAACTGCGGTGTATTCCCGTTGAAATTAGGGCGTAATCCTGAAAGCTTGGGATGACTGGGGTCGGGATAGGTACTTGCCCTACCTAGTAAAGCTCCCATGGTTTGCTCGATGATCGGAAAGCCTTGATTGGCTTTGTCTTGCAATTGGAATTCAAAACCGCCATAGTTGCTTAAGCCTTGAATTGCGGGTGGGGGGAAGGGAACCACAAAAGCTTCTTTAATAGAAACTAATTCAGGAAATAAACCAAAAGGTTTGGGGGTAAACCCGCCAATAATGCTGTCGGCTGAGCGCGATCGCTCTTTCCAAGGTTTTAGCGTCGAGAAGATAATGCCATTGTTTGGGGTGTTGCCGCTAAAACTAAAGCCTGAGATTGCAAAGATATTGGCAATCTCGGGATAAGCAGGTTCCCCCTTATCATTCTTTCGACGCATGATTCCTTCAATATTCTCTAGCACTTTTTCGGTGTAATTTAACGACACACCTTCAGGAGCTTGCACAATTGTAATGAAGTATCCTTGATCTTCCTGTGGTAAAAAGCCCCTAGGAACGCTGGTATATACCCAGTAGGTTAGGAAAAGGGAAGCGGTAAAGAGGATCATCATAAACCCTTTCAGGTTCGTAGATTTTCCCAATAACCATCGATAGCGATCGCGCGTACCGTCAATTAACCAATTCACCCGATCAAAGAACCAATTCCCATGAATAGTCTCTTGTCTGAGCAGTAGCCCTGCTAAGGTTGGCGACAGGGTCAAGGCGTTAAATGTAGAAACCGTGATCGAAAAAGCGATCGTCAATGCAAATTGTTTATACAGTTGTCCAGTCGTGCCAGGGAAAAAAGCAACAGGCACAAACACGGCAATCAGAACCAGAGAACTAGCAATGACCGCCCCCTGTAGTTCATTCATCGCCGAGATTGCTGCTTTGATCGGGGATTCACCGTTTTCTTGAATGCGTCGGGCAATATCCTCAACTACCACGATCGCGTCATCAACAACTAGCCCTGTGGCAAGGGTTAAACCAAATAGGGTTAGGGTATTGATATTAAAGTTGAGGAGTTTGATGAAAATGAAAGTCCCAACTAAGGAAACGGGAATAGCAATAGCAGGAATCAGCGTTGCGCGCCAGTTCTGCAAAAACAGATAGATGATCACGATCACGAGACCGATCGCAATGGCAAGAGAAATGATGACTTCTTCGGTACCAGCTTCAATGAAACTGGTTGTATCAAAGGCAATCTCATAATTTAGTCCAGGAGGAAATGTTGGTTTTAACTCCTCTAGGACATGTTTGACGGCTTTTGCCACATCTAGGGCATTCGCATCGGGCAACTGCGATATACCTAAGCCGATCCCTCTAGTACCATTAAAACGAAGGGCAGAACCATAGTTTTCCGCGCCTAATTCTACCCGTCCGACATCACGCAATTTAATTAACGATCCATCACTGGCGGTTCTAATTACTATTTCTGCAAATTCTTCTGTATTTTTGAGTCTTCCCGTTGCGGAAATAGATAGTTGGTATTGCTGATCTGGCAAATTAGGCTGTTGTCCAATTTGTCCGACCCCAACTTGCAAGTTTTGTTGCTGAATTGCTGACACGACATCTTGAGAAGTAAGTCCCCTAGCTGAAAGACGATTGGGATCTAGCCAAACTCGCATGGCATACTTACGTTCACCAAAGATGACGACATTCCCGACACCTTTGACCTTCTTAATCTCATCGACAATATACAGATCGGCGTAATTACTTAGATATAAATCATCGTATTCTCCCTTTTCAGAAAATACACCTACTGCAAAGAGAAATCCCGAAGATTCTTTACTAATGGTTACACCAGTTTGCTGCACTGGACCTGGCAGTTGCGCTGTTACCGTAGATACTCGGTTTTGGACATCAACAGCTGCAAGATCCTTATTCTTGTCAAGGTCAAAAATTAGATTTACTGAACTAGTTCCATTATTAGCACTAGTCGAAGTAATATAACGAACTCCTTCAATTCCATTCAATTCTCTTTCGAGAATGTTCGTAACCGTAGATTCGACAACTTCCGCATTTGCGCCAACATAGTTGGCGGTTACAGTTACCTTAGGTGGCGTAATTTCAGGATATTGAGCAACAGGCAATAGAAAGATACAAGCTGTTCCCAATAGCGTGATTATAACAGAGCAGACCGTTGCGAATACAGGTCTTCTGATGAAGAAGTCAGATATTGATAGCAGCATGGGCAGGGTATAGGAACGAAGAGTTTAACGAATAAGCTTAGCCACTGACTGCAATCATAAAATTTGAAGAAAGTCTGGTTTGATCAGAATTTCTTTAAATTTTGACTTTTATATCAACGCAAGGCGCTGTAAGATATGAGGCAATAATAACACGCCTGCAATCAGCAAAGCGGCGATCGCCGCAATCAGTACCGCACCAGCGGCACAGTCCTTAGTGATTTTGGCTAGTTGATGAAATTCACGCCCAACGGTCAAATCAACGACAGCCTCTAAGGCTGTGTTCAATAGCTCTAGGACTAATACTAGAGCGATCGTTAAACTAATGATCGAACAAGCAACGGCGGAGAGATGGAAATATATGCTCAGAGTTAAGGCGATCGCGCCAATGAGTAAATGAATCCGAAAATTTCGCTGGGTACGAAACGCATAACTAACACCCTGCCCGGCATATTTAAAACTTAATAGTAAGTTTGTCGCAATTTGAAAAGAATCATTGCGTTGTGCCGCACTCTGTTCGGTTTCCAATTCATCAGTCTTTGTCATTGGCTCGGATAAGGAAGGCGATTTAAATAAAAATAATCTGGTTAGTGGTAAATCATTATTCATGGAGATGATCCCAAATAGACTTTGCCCAGCGATCGCCAAGATGTTCGAGATTTCAATGCTAGGAAAACAGTTTACTTAAATTACGCTCGCAAATACTTAAGTTATTATTGACTATTTTCTACATATTACAAGGACTAACGAGCAGTGAAATTTAGCGCAGTGAAATTAGTTGCAACATAGTATCTTGTTGCGCAAGCATAGCTTCTAAACTTTCGTCATCAGGGTGATCCCAGCCTAGTAGGTGCAATAAACCATGAGCCGCTAGCCACGCTAGTTCATAGGTTAAGGAATGCCCTCGCTCCTCAGCCTGACGGATCGCTGTAGTTTGCGAGATGATGATGTCCCCCCAACTGGTTGGCTCGATATAATCAAAATCTTCACAATCATCGATCGGGATCTCAGGTACTGCTGATTCGAGGGCAGCAAAAGATAAAACATCCGTAGGGCGATCTTGCTGGCGATATTGCAAATTTAGTTGTTGAATTGTTAAATCATCGGCGATCGCCAAAGACACCTCGTACTCGCCATCGATGATCGCTTTTTCGGATTGTAAATAATTTGCCCAAATGGTAAACCATTCTTGCCATTGCTCCATGGCGATCGGGTGGCGATCGGCGATTTCTGGATAGATGTCACAATACAAATCAATATTCAAGTCTTCAATACCCCATCAAATCAAGCATAAATAATAGATTAAAATAGTAACTAAAATCGATCATCTGCTTATATTAATTAGCTGGGCATAATTACAACCTAAAATCAAAACCTGTAGCGCAAGCGCAGCTTGCGCTACAGGTTTTAGGATTTTATATTTAATTGCGCCTAGCTACTTAAATGCAATTAATTGTATTTAATGAGTTTTGCCGCGATTAAAATTTATTGGCTATTCATAGAGAATTTTGTAGGGAAATCAATAAAATCAATGGCATATCAAATATAGAGATCAAGCATAGAGATCAAGTATAAAGACAGGCAAGATGTATCAGAAATTCTAAGAATATATTCTCAATCTCTTTTTCAATGGATTGTAGCGACAGGAACTAGACTATTTAGCATTAAGTATATAATTTCTTGGTTTATGGAAATATAAATTTAATCTAAATTAATTAATTAATCAAGATCAAAATCAATTAACTGATTTTGATCTTGATTTTATTAGCTTGAGAGCAACTTTCTATTCTTAGCTTGTAAAAAGTGTATGAAATTAATTTGGTAAATTAATCAAACGCAAAGTTAAACATCGAATTACACTACATCCTTTAATTACATCCTTAATTAAAGGATGTAATTAAAAATTCTTAATTAAGTTGGATTAGTGAAAAATGATCGCTAAACCCAATAGCGTTCCAATTACACCAAAAACTGTTAGCGCCAAATGGAATAGGGACGTGCTGCCTTTTTTGACCATGTTACGCATGGCAAGTTTTACAAAGCTGTCTTTTTCTTTCTGCTTATTGAGAATAGTGTCTTTATCGAGGGGATCGATGTTAGATTCACTCTTATTAACATAGCGATCGCTGGCATTAGATGTATTTTTGAGATTGCTATCCATGATTTAATTTGTCAATAATTTATGAATGAAATTTATGAATGATCGTTGCTGTAAAGAATTTGGATAAATAACTGGTGTAAATTTCAAATCGATTTGATGAACGAACTTGAAAATCCTATCTGGCTTAGAAAGCGGCAAGGGCACGGTGTGGGAGGTTCTATAGGCACAATCTAATAATTGTTCTATAATTGTTGCGTCTATTGTCTGCAAACAACTAAGCTTTAAAATGCTAAACACTCAGTTGACAGATAGTGGCAAAAAGTAGGATTCAGATTTCAAGTTATTGTAAAAAATATTTGCCATTATTGTTGTCAATGCCTTATATGATTTATAGTTAATGTGCCATCTTTTAGGATGACAAATGCAAAATTCTAATACAAAATAAGTATAAGTAATTTTGCTGTTGTGTAGTACAGTTTGCGCAGGCAAAATTTAAATGCCGAACATAGTTTAATCAAGGAGATCATTACTATGGCAGTCGAAAAAGTTAATTCTTCCTCTAGTTTAGCGGAAGTTATTGATCGCATTTTAGATAAGGGCATTGTTATTGATGCATGGGTAAGAGTCTCTCTTGTGGGAATCGAACTACTGTCAATTGAAGCTCGTGTCGTCATTGCTTCGGTAGAAACCTACCTCAAGTATGCTGAGGCTGTCGGTTTGACGGCATCGGCGGCAGTACCTGCTGCTTAGTATATTTACCGCTAACACTTTAATGTTAGAAGTAAGTCACTAAACAATAGTTTATTAGCCTACCGATTTCTTTTCTACTACCCCTTTCTCACTAAAATAACTATCTTGCCTGTTTAAAGCTGGCAAAGCAATAGATTTTTGGTAGGGTAGTTATGCGGTGGGAAGGGGGATTTTATAGATGAAACTTGTGACGCTTTGAAAAAATTAATTTTGAAAAAGTGAATTTGAGGTTTTAATGTTATGGCTTCTTTGATGCAAGAGTTTGCAGCAGCAAGACAGCAACGGCTAAAGGAGAGAGCAGATTTCCTCGTCGAGCAGCAACTGGCGCGCGTGCAAAGGGCAAAGGATTTGCAAGCTCAGTCAGAAGCTACTGCTAAGTATCTCGCCCATGCCAAACAGTCTAGACTTGCATGGGAGCAGGGTAGACAGGCGATCGCCGAAAATTCGCTTGAGTCTCGCCGCGAGGAAATCACGGTTCGGGCGAGCCAAGTATCAGAATATTTAACTAATCTCCATAATAATCGTGTTGAACTTGCGCATGAAGATAACGATCGCCGCGCCCAAGAGGTGAGAACTCGCACTTTTAAAACGCGATCGCAGCTAAAGCATATTCATAAAGCTAGGATGCGTGCTAGTAAAGCCGATCAAGCCCAACGCCAGCAGTTCGTTCAGGAACTCGCGGCTCTAACCCAAATGCAGATCGAAGATCTGCACAAGGCTCGTCTTGCCGAAACAAAGGCCGATGCCGCACAGAGAGCGCAAGAATTTCGCGATCGCATAGCTGAAGTTAAAGTATCGCTCGGCACAACTGCGGCAGCACGCCACGCCTCCGCCATAGCTCAAACTTTGAAACTAAAGGATTTTCGCGCCCAATTAAGCGAATCAGTTTGGGCGGGCTCTCGCTCTCATGCTATAACTCCCGTAATTTCAAAATTGGATGCTAATCCCGTTGGCGATCCAAGTGATAGCCCTAATCCCCAAAGTGCGATCGAGCCACCTCCTGAAGCTGTGATGGCAAAACCTGAAGTAAAGGAAAACCCCAAAAACTCTGGCAAAATCGAGCAATTTGTGGTTGACTATGTATCCCAACTATCGACAAACTCTAGTTTGCTAGAAGTTGTGAACGATCGCGATACTGTTAGAGACTTACTAGCGCAAGGGGCAAATACCTTAAAGGTCGATCCCTCGGATATTCTTAATACCCTGCTCCAAATGGCAGAAGGATCTTCAACATGACCACTGTTCTCCATGCCAACGCCCGTCAGTTTGTCAGCACTGACTTTACTAAGCAAATAGTACGCCGAGCGCTGCGCTATCTCCAGTCTGGCTTTGCCATTCATTTGCGCGGGCCAGCGGGAACGGGTAAAACTACTTTAGCGATGCACCTCGCTGGCTTAGTTGGCAGACCGATGGTATTGATCTATGGCGACGAAGATTTGCGATCGTCGCAACTGATCGGCTCCAATTCTGGCTATTCTCGCAAAAAAGTTGTGGACAACTATATTCATTCCGTATTGAAGGTTGAAGACGATCTGCGTCAGAGTTGGACAGATTCGCGCTTGACTTTGGCGGCAAAGGAAGGCTTCACATTAATTTATGATGAATTCAACCGATCGCGCCCTGAGGTTAATAATGTGCTACTCAGTGCGCTTGAAGAAAAGCTAATCGTGCTCCCACCCGATAGCTCGCAAATGGAATACGTGCGGGTACATCCCATGTTTCGGGCGATTTTTACTTCCAATCCTGAGGAATATGCGGGGGTGCATCCCACTCAGGACGCACTACTAGATCGCATGATCACGATTAACGTGGGCGAAGCCGATGTGGAAACGGAAAAGCAAATTTTGGTTAATCGGGTCGGGCTAGAACGAACCGAAGCGCTGAAATTGATTAACTTGATTCGGGGCTTTCGTCGTCAAGTACAGTGCAGTAAAGCTTCCAGTTTGCGAGCTTGTCTTTTGATTGGCAAAATTTGTCACGAGCATGAGATTCCCGTATCTGGAAAGAGTGATGATTTTCGCGATCTTTGCTTTGATGTGTTGATCTCTCGCTATGGGAATGGCGAACCTCAGTCAGAACTCGGACTTGCTAAATTATTGGATCAGATACCTTAAATGTCTCAAGCAATTAAATCTAGTACCACGGGCTCTTCCCTTGCCGATATTCTAGAACGGGTGTTAGATAAAGGCATTGTTATTGCAGGGGATATCACAGTGTCTGTGGGCAGTGTGGAGTTACTGAGTATCAGAATTCGGTTGCTGGTCGCTTCGGTGGATAAAGCCAAGGAGATAGGTATTAATTGGTGGGAGTCCGATCCTTACTTATCGTCAAGAACACAGGAACTACTCGCCTCCAACCAGCAGTTGTTAGAGCGAGTTAATCTCTTAGAACGCGAGCTAGCGGCGACAAAACAATTGACAGATTCTGAACTAGATAAGTAATACCAATTCACGAAAGTGTGACAACACTTTCATGAATTAAAAACCAAACCCAGTAAGGTTTTGAGATTACCAAAATGGCAACGCCATTTTGGTAATTGGTATAACGTGATTTCGGGATAATTGGAAACGGGTTTTGAGAAAGAGTTTGCTACGCAAACCCTTTCTCAAAACCCAAAAGTAAAAGCCTTGCTTAGCAAGGCTTTTACTTTTGGGTGGTAAAGACATAGAGACAGATAGATGCGATCGCTAGGGCGACTAAGCTGGAAATCGTGCCATTGATTGGAGAGATTTCGCCTTGAGTGATCAATAAACTCGCGAATATAGTCGTCCCCATACCACTGCCACCAAAATATAGTCCTGTGCCAAAACCCGCTTCACTGGGCGAAACCATTGCTAAAGCAAGGGGAATGGTATTAGTCAAAACTAAACCTAGTGCCATCGCACCAAGAGTAGCAACTAGGGCTAGATAAATAATATGGTTATTGGCAAAACTGAGGATGAGACAAATTACGATCGCTAATAGTCCTAATCCCATGCCTAAGGTTACCTGTTGTCTCCGAAATAGCGATCGCAGCGGTAAAGTCGCAATTCCCGCGATTAAAAGTATTCCCGATTGCCAATATTCAATCGCAAGATTGTCGAACGCATGAAAAAGTCTATGGGGTAAGAGATGTAGCAGCAAATTGATTTCTAATCCCGAACCCAAACCAACTAGAAATGGTAAGGCATAGCCAGTCAAAGATGTTTTGTTTAAAAGAGGAACTGCTTCGGAAGTTGTACCTGTCGCAAGGTAACGAGGCATAGAGCGCCAAAGCAATACTGCCCCAGACAAGAGGGCGATCGCGCCAAGACTAAAAGTCATGGAAGCACCAATGTGCTTAAATATGAGTCCCAAAATCGGACTCGTCGCACTAGTAATAGCCAATACGAGTGCCAAGATTGCGTTGGCTTGAGGTAATTGATTGGTTGGGGCAAAGCTCATTAACAAGGCGATCGCAGGACCGCGAAAGATAATCATCGCAATCACCCAAACAGTCATGAGCAGGGGCACTACCCAGCGCAGTCCATCAGAAATTTGAGTCTCGACTAGCCAAGAAACCCCCACAAAAATTAGCCCTGCCAGCGTTACCCCAACGACAATTAGGGGTAAGCGACTGCCAAATTTGCTGAGGACGCGATCGGAAAACCAACCGACTATCGGCTCGACGATCGCACCAAGTAACCCTTGGAAGATTCCCAACCATACAGCAAGATCGCTAAAGCCAATGCGGGTCAAAATTTTGGGTTGATAAAATCCGTAAGCGATCCAACTAAAAGTAATGGCAGCCAATAATGCTGCGAGTCCCCATACCTGTCGCCATAGGATTTTGGCTGGTGGTGCGAAGCTATTTCGATCGGTATTTACAGCGTTCATTACTGCATGACAGGGCTAAATAGCAAAGGTGAGAGTTGGTAAGCATTTAAGTAACAGCGAGAGTAATCCCAATTCCCAAAATGGCAACGCCATTTTGGGAATCTCAAAACCCTACTGGGTTTGTTTTTACAGCAATTATCGATCGACCGAACCACAGGGAAATTTTTAAAAGCGTTGCGAAGCCACGCTTTTAAAAATTTCCTTGGTTTGGTTTTGAGCGCAAAGCGCTGTAATTCGCTGTAATTCATTGAAGTGTTGGCTCACCGCCTAAGAGCCTTGTATCTCAAGACTCTTAGGCAAAGTAATTAAACTTTGATAATCCAAGCATCGCGAGTATCTTTGCTGACAAAGGCGGCTGGAACTACGTTCAGGCTAACGCCCAAGGATTGGAATGCGGCGCGAATCACCGTAGCGTGAGAAGCTTCGGTGGAACCAATGCTCGCTCCTGCGGTAATGAGGTCGGGATTTTTGAGCTTAGCAACTTCTCGCCCATAAGCGATCGCGGCATCTACTTCTAACGAAAGTGCCAACTTGGCAATATTCACATCGGAATCTAGATTCCCCTCTCCTCTGTCGATGTAAGGCGTAACGGTTTTGAGATATTCGGTCTTAGCCATAGCGGGCATCCCACCGAGCTGTCGAACGACGCTGGCTAATAAATCGCGATGGGCTTTATGATCGGCTTGATTGGCTAGGGCGATCGCCAAAACTGCCTTCCCCACAGCGCTATCGGTGAGTTTACCAGCGGCAAAGCCATAGGCCCAAATTGCTTGATGTTCGTAAAATAATGCATTGTTAAGAACCTTAATGTCATTAGCGACATCATCATTTTTAGGTTGCGCAATCACCGCAGGCACTACTGCCGCACTAGCTGCTACACCCATAGCTCCAAATAGCCCTGCTTTGATTAATTGACGGCGCGAAGCGGAACGAGAAGATCTTTCTGTTCTAGACATGGTTTTCACCAGATAATATAGTTTAAGAATTGGTTGTGATTATCAGCGATCGCAATTTGACATTCTCTAAGTAAGTGAGCTTAATTAAATATAAAACCCTAAATCCTGCGGCGCACGCTGCGCGTGCGCCGCAGGTTTTAG
>NZ_LIRE01000693.1 GCF_001402795.1 Pseudanabaena sp. 'Roaring Creek' | reverse complement strand
CAAACCCCAAGAATTGAATGGCGGCGCTTCGCGCCGCCATTCAATTCTTGGGGTTTATGTCCTAGTACAATTGGCGACAGCTATAAACACCAAACCCAGTAAGGTTTTGAGATTCCCAAAATGGCAACGCCATTTTGGGAATTGGTATTAGTTATGCGATTGCGTATCTATATCTGATTTCTTTCTCAACGTAATATCTCTGATCGTGACCGTAAAACCATCTCCTAATTTGACCGCTATGATCTGATACCATCCTGGGGGATGGAGGGGATAGTAGATCTCCTCATCCATCGAAGCGCCAGTCTCCACCACGTTAACTAGCTTTTCAAATAGTTTGCGATTAAATTTTTCTAAAAATCTTCTAACAACAAGTTTGCCAATCAAGTCTTCGCGGCTGCGATCGAAAAATCTGGCAATCATCGGATTTAGAACAAGACAGCGAAAGTCCATAATGTCACCCGTCGTCGGATCGCGCACAGCCTGTAATGCCGCGATGCCATCGGACACGCTATTTAAAACGCTAGTAACTAAAGCTCTAGACTGATATAACATCTCCTCAGTCTCTTTATGTCTGGCAATTTCATCTTGTAAAAAACGCTTCTGACGTTGAATCGTGAGTTGATTTTCTAGCCTCACTACAACCTCCTCTCGCTGAAACGGTTTGCTAATGTAATCAACGCCGCCAGACCAAAAAGCCTTTACCTTATCAAAAACATCATCTAACGCACTAATAAAAATCACAGGAATATCCCGTAAATCTTCGTCTTCCTTCAAGGCTTGACAAACCTGATAGCCATCCATCTCTGGCATTTTAATATCCAACAGGATCAAATCGGGACGCTTTACCTTCGCTGTTTTCAGAGCCATCCGCCCACTAGTAACGCTACGAACGTTATAGCCAAGTGTTAGCAATAGGTCGCTCAGTAGTTGTAAATTTTCAGGGAGATCATCTACTAGGAGGATATTGCCTGTTAGTTCAAGAGAAGGATTGTAGATCATGAATTAATATTGCGACTTAAACCTGAATCTAATCTATATAATTCATAGAAATATTGAGATTAAATGATTCTATAAACTATTTGTATTTATTTTAATTAGAACACAAAGAACTATTGTTTGTATGTAAATATGACAGGCTCGGTGAGGTCAATTAATTTCTCAAACTGGAAATTACGGGCTAGTTTAGTTAGCGATCGCGCTAGGGAAATTTCTTCTTCGGGAATTTGATCGATTAAACCCATCACAATATTTTTGTCCGCTTCCATTGCTGCTTTGTATAACTGCATAACCCAGCTTTCGGACATGATTTTTAAATTTTCAGAATTTAAGTTTATCTCTAGGGAAGAAGATTCTAGCTCTTGGGCGTGGGTGGGAACCTGTTCGTATAAATAGCGTACGCCAAGATGTTTCGCAAGGGTATCAAAAATCATCTGTTCGCTAAAAGGCTTGCGAATGAAGTCATCACACCCAGCCGAAAGCAGGATGGCTTTTTCTTCTTCTAAAACGCTAGCGGTGAGGGCAATTACAGCCGTGGCATTCCCTTTAAGGGTGGACTTAATATGTTTTGTGGCTTCATATCCATCCATGATTGGCATTCGCATATCCATCCAGATCAGATGTGGTTCCCAGCGATCCCAAATAGCGATCGCTTCTTGTCCGTTACTCGCCTCTTGCACCTCAAAGCCCATCGGTTGCAATAGCTTAATCAATAGTTGGCAATTAATGGGTTTATCATCGACAACTAAAATTTTGTAGGTGGGTTGATCGGGGGCAAGGGCTAAAGTCCGCATTTTGGGATTAGCATCGGCGATCGCTTCTTTCCCCAACTGTATGGGAATTTGGAATTGAAAGGTCGTACCTTGACCAAGTTCGCTAGCCACGGTAATCTCACCGCCCATTAATTGGACAAACCTTTGACTAATAGATAAGCCTAGTCCTGTCCCTTCTTGTTTTTCCTTTCCCGCTTGAGCTTGAGAAAACGAAACAAATAAATCTGACAATTCTTCAGGGGCAATCCCCACCCCTGTATCCTGAACGCTAAAATTTAAAGCACAGTCTTGTTCGGCAACATCGACAGTTGTAACGAGCAGCTTGACATTCCCCATTTTCGTAAATTTGATGGCATTGCCAAGTAAATTAATTAAAACTTGGCGGAGCTTAACTTCATCAATACGGATAAAACGCGGCACCCGATCGTCTTTCACAAAAATCAACTCTATGCCCGCATTGCTCGCCCTTAGTTGGAGCATATCCTCCAAATCTTCAAGGAGATAGTACAAATCGCAATTTTGCGTATTGAGCGTTGTCTTACCCGCTTCAATTTTCGATAGATCGAGAATATTATTGATTAATGTCAATAAATAATCACCACTGCGATTGATAATACTGACATTTTCATAATGTTCCCTTGGTAGGTCGTTCGTTCGCATCATGAGCTGCGAAAAGCCGATCACTGCATTTAATGGCGATCGCAGTTCGTGGCTCATATTGGCAATAAAAGTACTTTTAGCCTGATTGGCAGCTTCAGCCTTGGCAGCTAGTTCTAAAGCCTTTGTTTCGCTCTGGCGCAGCTCTATGGTGCGATCGAAGACCCTCTGCTCTAAGTCGGCATTAGCCATTTGCAAACGAAGATTGGCTTTACGGTTTTCAGCGACGATCGCGAGAACTGCCATGGTTGCGACGGCAATTACGCCCATGAAAATTTGTAAAAGTAGCAGGGAATCTCCCTGTTCCATTGCCTTGTAAAAAATCCCATACTTATAGGCTGTGGCAACTGAGGCGGTCATCCCCACAAGCATCACCAGCAAAGTTGTTAACTTTGCTCCAAATCGAAAAGCCGACCATAGTAATGGGGGTAATAATAGGTATTCGATCGGTTGGCTGTCATAAAAGGAAAAATAAGCTACGGCAATCAGACTCGTTATAGCTGTTAATACTTCCCAACTTCGCCAAGATGGGATGGCACTATCCTGAAGCGATCGCAACCATGCCAATACTAAGGGTGCAAAGAGGAGAACCCCCACCGAATCCCCAATCCACCAAGGCCAGAAAAAACTCCAAAATCCGCCCTTGATATACATACCCAGCAACATATAGCTAGTGACTCCTGTGATCGTCTGAAGTACTGTCCCACTAAATAACGAGCATAGGGAGAAGATAACTACATGGCGAACCTGCTTGAAGGGATAATTTGTACCTGTAAGGTACAAAATCAAAGAGACTGTGACTAAGGAGCCAATGGTCGAACCTGAAGCGGTGAACATTGCTTGAATTGAAAGCCCACTACGGTGGGAATTGAGATACAAAGCCCCTAAGAAAACACCCAACCAGCGCGATCGCCCCCAAACTAAAAGCAATCCCACAATTACCCCCGCTCCAGGCCAAACGGGGGATGGTCCAATACTTTTAGCAATAATTGTATTAGCCGTGATTCTAGACACCACAAAATAGGCGATCGCGATGCAGAGCATCTCCATCCACCAGCGATAATTTTTAAAATCCAAACCAAATCGAGATAGATTCCAATTTGAACGACTAGTTGAATCACTAGATATCGGTTGGTCAGATTGAGCGGGTTTCATCACTGCAATGTTATGGGCGAAGCTACTAAACTAATAAGAATATAGCAGCTAAATTCGTTCGGCGAGTTCGAGCCATCGCTCGGTCGATCGATCGATTTCTTGGGTTAACTCGGCTAAACGGTCGGACAGCTTTTGTAGTTCTTGATGTCCGCTGGGAGGATTATGATAAAGTTTTTTCTCCACTTGGCTTTTTTCTTCTTCCAGTTTGGGAATCTTTGCTTCTAGCGATTCGTACTCACGTTTTTCTTTATAGGAAAGTTGTGATGCTTTTTTGATCTCGGTTTTGGGCTTAGCGACTTCCGTCGTTGATGGAGTTAATGGTTTGGATGGAACTGAATTATTCGTTTTTTGCTCTTTAGCAGCTTTATGTGATAGTTCTTTGGTGACATTAGCATCCTTCTCTGCCTCCACTTCATCTTTTTTATATTCCAAGTAAACCGAATAATTGCCAGGATATAGACGAACTTCTCCAGCATTCTCAAAGGAAAACACCATATCCACAGTACGGTCGAGAAAATAGCGATCGTGGGAAACCACAATCACACAACCGTTAAAATCTTCAAGATATTCTTCTAAAACTGCGAGGGTCTGAACATCGAGATCGTTGGTCGGTTCGTCAAGAATTAAGACATTCGGAGCTGCCATCAATACTTTTAATAGAAATAAACGTCGCTTTTCCCCTCCAGAGAGTTTATTAATTGGTGCATACTGCTGATTGGGAGGAAACAGAAAGCGCTCTAACATTTGCGAAGCTGTAATCACGCTACCATCAGCAGTTTTGACTAATTCCGAAACATCCTTCAGATAGTCAATTACTCGCTGATTGCCATGTTCGGCGAGATCGTCCGAATGCTGATCGAAGTAGCCAAAATGGATGGTTGTACCAATTTCAACGGTTCCTTCGTCGGGCTGCAAACGTCCCGTGACGATATTCATCAAGGTGGACTTGCCAGCGCCATTGCTACCAATAATGCCGATGCGATCTTCGGGAGTAAAGTTATAGGAAAATCCCTTAATTAAAGTGCGATCGCCGTAGGATTTACCAATGCGATCTAGTTCGACTACTTTTTTGCCGATGCGCCGTCCTGCGGTAGTTATATCAACTTTCGCGTTAGCCTGTTTGAATTCAGTTGCTTGCAGGGCATGGGCGCGATCGATGCGAGCTTTTTGTTTAGTGCTTCTCGCCTTAGGACCTTTTTTGAGCCATTCCAATTCTCGTCGCAATAGTCCAGCATGTTTGCGCTGTGTGCTTAATACGGACTCTTCGGCTTCGGCTTTTTTTTCTAAATAATAGGAATAGTTGCCTGTATAGGAATACAGATCGCCGCGATCAATTTCAATAATCCGATTGGTAACTTTATCCAGAAAATAGCGATCGTGGGTGATCAGCAATAATGCACCACGATAGCGATTGAGATAGCTTTGTAACCATTCTACGGATAGGGCATCAAGGTGGTTAGTTGGCTCGTCCATTAATAAAACATCGGGAGCAGAGAGTAAAGCGGAGGCGATCGCAATCCGTTTGCGATATCCCCCAGAAAGGCTACCGATTTTCGCTTCGAGATCGTCAATTCCTAATTTGGTTAAGACGATTTTGGCATTGGTTTCCAAATCCCATGCGCCAGTCAGATCCATCCGTTCGGAGACTCGCGATAGTTGTTCTAGCAAACGATCTTGATCTCCATGTCCGTGGGTCAATTTATCGGAGATCTCCTCGTATTCCTTCACTAATGCCATCTGTTCGCCACTATCGGCAAACACTTGTTCCAGTACGGTATTTTCTTCATTTAAGTCTGGTTGCTGTGGCAAATAAATGATTTTGGCACTGGAATTGACCCATAGTTCGCCCCCATCGCTATGCTCCAGTCCCGCAATCATTTTGAGTAATGTAGACTTTCCCGATCCATTAGTGCCGATCAACCCAACTTTGTCGCCTTCATCGAGGCTAAAACTAGCATCCTTGAGGATTTCTTTGATGCCAAAGTCTTTTCTGAGCGATCGCAGTGTAAAAAGTGCCATGCCTTGTAATTTATGATCTAAATCTATGATCTTTATGTCTTAGTTTAACTGCACTGCGTCTAAGTACCTCAGCATAATTAAAATCCAGATCTAAAACCTGCGGTGCACGCGCAGCGTACGCCGCAGGTTTTAGGGTTTTATATTTAATTCAGCCCACTTACAGCCCACTTATAGCTACAGTCACTTAAATTAGGACAAATCAAACCCCAAGAATTGACTGGCGGCGCTTCGCGCCGCCAGTCAATTCTTGGGGTTTATGTCCTAGTACATTTGGCGATAGCTATACTTAGATGCATCTAGAAAAGAATATCCAAATAGAGTTATGGCGCTTCGCGCCATAACTCTATGCTAATTATCCCGCTTGGCAAGACCGCAACTTCTGACTGAAAAATAGAAGTAACAAGATTCCAGTTAACAATCCATAAATTGCACCAACGAGAAGGGTCAAAAAATACCCTAGGCTCTGCATTAACTGACTACCGATCATGACGCTGAGATACCAACTGAACGTAGTCCCGACCACCCACCACCCCGATCGCCTAAAGCTGTGTTTGAGGATCGTCCATTGAGCAAATCCTATCGACAGTCCGCGTAAGCAAGCATAGATAGCCAAAAGATCTACCGCATCTCCATAGGTCACTGCCAACCAAAAACTCGCCCAAGAACTAAAGGCTCCGCCCAATGTACCACCTACTAGAGTCACCCATAGCCAACCCATACCCAAAATTCGTTTTCTGAGTACCAACCACTGGGCAAGGGCGATCGCCATGCTCATGACTAAGAAACTTAAGATCACTCCCAGATTGCCAGGAATGTAATCGGTGACAAAAGCACTGATTATCCCACCAACTGCATAGGAGATCGCCGTAGCAGCAACCCACTGTAGCAAGAAACTCCAATGGAGTTTCTTGCTTATCGCTTTTAACCTAAACTTGTTTAACAAGGATTTGAGCCTAATATTTTGAGCTTAATAAATGCGCAGACTATACTTTCTATTACCAGGAACGACCGATCGCTTTGCTTGTGGGGGATTGTGGGCGGAGCTAAAAACTCTAGAATTAGTTAAAAAAGTTTGTCCTGCGGAGGTTGTCACCTATCGCCAGCGGGAAAAGGGGCATTTATGGCTAGACGATCTATTGAGTTCTCAGAATAAATCTAAAGACTTATCTAAAGACTTAGAAGATGTAATTTTCGTGATGAGTTGGGGATTTGATGTCGCTAAACTGGCGGCAAAACTAAAATCTTTCAATGCGGTTTATCATGCCCACAGCGCTGGTTATGGGTTTAATTTGCCCTCAAGTGTGCCAATTATTACAGTGAGTCGCAATACCCTTGGCTATTGGGGACAGCGATCGCCACACTCGTTATTATATTATTTGCCTAATGAGATTTCCGCTAAATTTTGTGATTTTCATGCCTTGGGGGATAATTTAACAAATGCATGGGGCGATCGCGATATTGATATATTGGTTCAGGCAAGGAAATCTTCGAGCTATCTACTCAATCAATTAATTCCTGCTCTCCAAAAACAATGCCGAGTGGAAGTAATCGATCGCTATGTGGAAGACTTAGAAGGACTATTCAATCGCGCCAAGATTTATCTATACGATTCTGCCGAATATTGGGCAGTTCAAGGGGTGACAGAAGGTTTTGGACTACAACCGATGGAGGCTCTTGCCTGCGGATGTCAAGTTTTCTCCAGTGTCAATCACGGCTTGTCTGATTATTTAGATCCTGCTTTTAATTGCTACAAGATCGCAGGATATTCTCCAGAATTTGATGTGCAACGTATTATGAAAGTCCTTAGTAGCGGACAAAGGTTATCCTTATCCCCACAGGTCTTAGATGAATACCGAGCAGAAAATATTACCGCTCGTCTGGTCGTAATTTTACAGGAGTTAAACGATTTTTTCGATCTCAAACCCTTCGTACAGCAGCATATCCTTGACCTAGGTTATCGAGAGATCTTAAAACTGCGATCGCAAAAACTATTTGCCAAATTATTTACTAAATTAAAAAAGAAATTGAAGTTTTAAGAAAATCCCCAGTAATCCACAGAATGGGTAGTGGCGCTACCCATTCCGTACAAAAAGACTGTGCAGTCCTAGCAACTTAGTCCTAGCAACTTATACCAATTCCCAAAATGGCGTTGCCATTTTGGGAATCTTAAAACCTTACTGGGTTTGTTTTTTAATTCACTGAAGTGTTGGCTCGCTTCAGTGAATTGGTATTAAGGTTTACTTAGGACACAAAACCCCAAATATGAGGGGCAGCGCGAAGCGCTGCCCCTCATATTTGGGGTTTTGCGCCTAGTGACTCAATCCCCATATTTCTCATCTGCAATTTTGGGGCTGGAGACAATTGTTAAGTATTACGTCAAAAGATTACGCTTCGTATATAGGTATATATTACAAGAACGTCTGTATGATAAGTTCTATATCGAAAGTTATAGAAAAAACTTATTTAATCTAAGTAAATCTAAATAATCTAAGCGAAAGTAAAGATTAGTCAAGAAAAACTCATATTTAGTTTGCATTCATATATCACATGAGAGGTAACGTGGTGACTAACAATAAATCTGTAGCGCTAAAACAAATTGATGTTCAAGGCGATTTAAGTGAATATGTCGCACATTTGCAGTTACACATGGCTTTACAAGCTCGTAACCTCGTCCCGAATTTAAGTGGCGATCGCACTCAAGATAGCCGTAGCAGGATGCTATCTAGTACCCAAGCCGATTTCGAGAGATTAGCTTCTCGCCTGTAGTTAACAAAAATTATCGAAAAATATCAAAAAACAAAAAAGGAGTTGCTTTGCAACTCCTTTTTTAAGAGCTTTTTAAGCGCTTAGAGGGGCTTAAGCCCATTTGTCCGTAGATTTTTTGGCACAATAGAAAAGTATTATCAACAGAAGTGGGCAACGCTTGCTGCTGTTTGTGGAAAAAAATCTATTTTGAGGTGTCATGCAAGCTGAGACGTTAGATCTGTTGGAATGGAATCGTTTATGTCAGCATTTATCAACATTTACAACGACAAAGCTGGGAGCGATCGCGGCAGCGCATATACCCATACCCGATCGCTATGAAGAGACGTTAGAGCTACTCACCCAAACTAAAGAAGCCTATGCCCTAGAGGAGCGAAATGCGGGTGTTTCCTTAGATGGGATCCAAAATATTACGGAGGCAGTATTTCGCGCTGAGAAACAGGGGATTTTGTCAGCTCTAGAACTATGGGCGATCGCTACGACTTTGGCAGGAGCGAGAAATCTCCGCCGTCAATTAGACAATGCTGATTACTGCCCCAATTTACAGATACTTGCCAGCGATCTGCGCACCTATCCTGATGTGGAACAGGAAATTTATCGCTGTATTGATGAAGGGGGAAATGTACTCGATCGCGCCTCGGAGCGTCTAGGAGAAATTCGCCATGAATTAACCTCGGTACGCGATCAAATTATGACTAAGCTGCAAAACATCATGCAGCGCAATGCTAGCTCGTTACAGGAGCAGATTATTACTCAACGCAACGATCGCTATGTTTTGTCGGTCAAATCTCCCCAACGAGATCGCGTGCCAGGGGTCATTCACGACACCTCTAGCACGGGAATGACTCTCTTTGTGGAACCAAATTCGATCGTGCAGTCCAATAATCGGCTCAGGCAATTGCTAAAAATGGAGCAAGCCCAGATCGAGATAATTTTGACGGAACTAAGCGCCAAAATCACAGCGATCGCAGAAGATTTGCAAAGATTGCTAATTATCGTTACCAAAATCGATCTGGCGGTGGCGAGGGCGCGTTATGCCTATTGGCTAGGAGGCAATCCGCCGCATTTTCTTGATCGGGAGGCGATCGTTTTGCGCCAATTACGCCATCCTTTACTCGTATGGCAACAGAAAAATGAGGAAGGTCGCGAAGTCGTACCTGTGGATGTGTTGATTTCCCCACAGATTTCTGTCGTTGTCATCACGGGACCTAATACAGGCGGCAAAACTGCAACCCTAAAAACTTTTGGCTTAGCAGCTCTTATGGCAAAGGCGGGCATGTTCATTCCTGCCAAGGAACCTGTGGAAATGCCTTGGTTCGATCTTGTCCTTGCCGATATTGGTGACGAGCAGTCATTGCAACAAAATCTTTCGACTTTTTCGGGACATATCCGCCGTATTGGCAGAATCCTCGCAGCCCTCTCGCCGCAATCCTTAGTTCTTCTGGATGAGGTAGGTGCGGGAACTGACCCCTCGGAAGGCAGTGCGATCGCCACAGCTTTGTTGGAATATCTGGGCGAACATTCACGACTCGCGATCGCGACAACCCACTTCGGCGAACTCAAGGCGCTGAAATATCAAAATCCGAAATTTGAAAATGCCTCGGTCGAATTTGATGATGCATCCCTTGCGCCAACCTATCGCCTACTATGGGGAATTCCTGGACGTTCTAACGCCCTCGCGATCGCAGGACGGTTAGGATTACCACAGGACATTCTCGCAGCCGCTCAGGTGCGCGTGGGTATCGGTTCTGCCGAAATGAATGATGTGATTGCCGAACTGGAAGCCCAGCGTCGCGAACAAACCCAAAAGACCGAAGCAGCCGCCCACTTACTCGTCGAAACCGAACGCTTACATAAGGAAATTCTGGATCGTGCCGAAATGATGCGATCGCAGGCGAAGGAACTGCGCGATCGCCAAGAAAAAGAGGTCAATGCCGCGATCGCTCAAGCCCAAAAGGAAGTTGGAAGGGTGATTCGTAAATTACAGCAGGGTGAGCAAGCGGCGACGGATGTCCAGCATACCGAAAGAAGGATCGAGGAGCTGACGAAACGTCATTTGCCAGAAATGCCTCCCGAAAAGCCCAAATTAACCCTAAATATTGGCGATCGGGTGCGCATTCCCAAATTTGGCAAAATCGCGCAAGTCCTGACAGTTCCCAATGGTGCGGGGGATTTTTCCGTGCGGCTTGGTCAGATGAAGCTATCGGTAAATTTGAGCGACACCGAGCCGCTCTAGACAAGATCTAGAAAATAGACTTCTTGCAGAACTGAAAATTAATCCAGAGGAGAGAAAGTTTTAGAAGCAACAAGAGCGACTTCAAAGTTATAAATGGCAGCAATCAAATTACAACGCAAACCAAAACGACGACGATTACGATAAGGTAAAGAGAGAATTTTAAAGGCTCAATAGGTGTTTCGGGGAGGTAAAGAAAG
>NZ_LIRE01000148.1 GCF_001402795.1 Pseudanabaena sp. 'Roaring Creek' | reverse complement strand
GTGGGCTTAATTAAATATAAAACCCTAAAACCTGCGGAGCACGCGCAGCGTGCTCCGCAGGTTTTAGATCTGTATTTTAATTATGCTGAGGTACTTATTTTCTATTTTCAGTATTTATCAGTTTAGGTTTAGGGACTTCAATCAAAAATGTCGCTTAATAATTTTTGTCTCAAGGTTTGCGGTGTTTCGGTATTGAGTCTAGCGATCGCGATGCCTGTTATGGCAGAGAGCAAAGATGCGCAGCAGCTACTCGATACCATGCAAAATGACTCTCTCGTAAAATCTCAAGAACTCCAGAGTAATGAGCTCGCTCAAGTTAATGCGATATCGCAGCTAAGCGATGTACGTCCTACAGACTGGGCTTTCACGGCTTTACAATCCCTAGTGGAGCGCTATGGCTGTATTGCTGGCTATAGCGATCGCAGCTTTCGCGGAAAGCAAGCCCTCAGTCGCTACGAGTTTGCGGCTGGGCTCAATGCTTGCTTGGACAAAATTAATGAAATTATTGCCGCAGGATTAGCTGATAAAGTTAGCAAACAGGACTTAGCAACCCTCCAAAAGCTGCAAGAGGAATTTGCTGCCGAACTGTCAACACTGCGCGGTCGAGTTGATAGCTTAGAGGCGAAAACCACTAAACTCGAAGCCCAACAATTTTCCACTACTACCAAGCTTTCGGGCGAGGCTATCTTGGCGGTAAGCGGCGTTTCTACGGGACGAGACTCCATCGCTAGCCCCTTTGGAGGAACTGCGCCTACTAAGCAAAATATCGTTTTTCAAAACCGCGTCCGTTTGAACTTTTTGACTAGTTTTACGGGAAGCGATCGCCTGCGAACGAGGTTGCAGATGGGAAATGCTCAACCTTTATTAACCACTTCTAATGCAGTTGCGCCTGCAAGTCTCTTGGCTAGTAACGATGGACGCTTGGGCTTTGATGACTCGACCTTAGCCACTAATAACAATTCAATTTTCCTCGAAGCTTTAGACTACAGCTTTTCCCTAGGCGATCGCATGAGGGTCACCGTATTTGCCAATGGCGGCAATCATTTTTACTATGCGGATACGATCAATCCCTATCTCGATGCCCAAGGCGGAGGAAATGGTGCTTTGTCTCGATTTGGCGAACGCAATTCCATCTATGGCATCAATGGTAATGGTGCGGGAATTGGACTAAATTACAAAATCAGCGATGCTTTCAAACTCGATCTTGGGTATTTGGCAAATACTGCTAATTTACCCACGGGCACAACGGGGAGTGGATTAACGGGTGGCAATTATTCCGCTCTCGCACAGTTAGTATTCCAGCCATCCGAGCAATTTAAAGCGGGACTTACCTATGTACTTGCCTACAATGGCACAAGTGCGGGTCAGTCAGGATTTCGCTATGGTGGTGCGGGTCAGGCCACAGGCAGCTTTTTAGGAAATTTAATCGCAGGGGCGAGATTGATCCCCACCGATGCGACTAGTACCATTCCTAGTACTCCCGTTTCGAGTAATTCCTACGGCGCACAGATTTCCTATCGCTTCAGTCCCAATTTTGTGGTCGGGGGCTGGGCTGGCTATACCTCAGCAAGATTATTTAGCTTAGGAGATGCCGATATTTGGAACTATGCCATTTCTTTCGCTTTCCCCAATCTTGGGAAAGAAGGAAATTTATTAGGAATTGTGGCGGGTGTGGAACCAACCCTCAGAGGTATAAGAACCTATGCTGGCAATTCCTTGCCTCTGTCTAATAGTGAGGTCTGGCATCTTGAAGCTTTTTACAAATATCAAGTCACTAACAATCTGTCCATAACCCCAGGATTTATCTGGATCCTTAACCCTAATCAAGTTTCCGATAATGGCAATCTATTTATTGGGACGATCAGAACTACTTTTTCATTCTAGTATTTTTTTCTCTGATTAAAAAAAGCTCATGGGTCTAGAATTTCTCCCAAGGAGCTACCGATTGAGTCAGCGAAGCGATCGCATTTAGGATCGAGTTGGTTCAAAATCGGCACAAAACCCCAATAGCTCATTGATTTACTTGTTTAATGCTCTATGGGCTTGATAGACCAATATCTTGAATAATTTGAGTGACAAATTGAAGTGCGATCGCATTTTTAGCGATCGCACTTAGCAGATATTGCCCTACGGTCAAATCAGCAATGAAAAAAGCGATCGCATTTTTAGCGATCGCTATTCTTTTAAGCCCGTTCAAATGGTTGATTTAGCTAGCTGTTAGTCCTGTTTAGGTTGTTCAGGTTGTAGGGATGGTTGATTTAATTCCCTGTAAAGCTCATAGAAAAGCATTCGGGTTACTTTGAACAAGATTCTGATGATCTTCTGTTTTCCAGAAATCTTACTTTCTTTCAAACCTTTGAGCGTCCAACCATCGGCACGAATCTCATTTAGTTGTTTGCCTAGCCAACTAGAAGAGCGGCGATCGGGTAGGACGCTGGTCAATGTCCAAGCATAGAGGCTAGCTCTCGTCACGTCAGACCCGCCCAAAGCCTTAACCTTCTTATCGCCCGATTGCTTTTCAGTGTAGCCAAGTCCTAGAAATAGCTGGAAACTTCTAAGCGATCGGTGGCGTTTCTGGGATGTGGGTATGCCCTGTTTGTTGATTCCATCGTCGTAGGTGACCCACGGCTTGCCGTCGAGCAGAAAGCGATCAAATGGGTAGCACTGGCAAAGTAGTAAAGCTTGGTTACGAATGCCAAAGCCGAATTTTTTAAAAACTTTGAGGTATGGTGCAAACTCATCGGATTGCATGAGTAGAGTAAGGTCACGCTCTTTTTTGTCTAGCTGTTTTTGAAGTTCGCAGATTTTCTTAGCGTGTTCCTTGGTGTATTCACTAATCTCAATGCCGATCGCGCGTGCGGCGCTGTTTTGGTGCAGCTTCTTGATGGCTGTATATTCCCTAATTCCTGCTACATATCCCCACATTGGAGCATAGCCAAGCTTGTCAGAAATATTAGAGTTTTTCTGTGCAATTTCTGGAAATTCCATAGTCAGGCGTTGTCTTGCCTGATTAATTAGTGAGTTAAGCAGTTTATCGAGCTGCTCGCATTCAAAGAACCAATCGCGCACAAGTGTTATTTGACCTGTGGAAAACTCTAAATATCGCTTGTTGCCATGGACATCGACAAAGCGATCGTCAAAGTAGGTCAGGGCGAGACAAAATGCATCTTCTGGGTCAGTTTTATTCTTGAAACCATATGCTCCACGCTGTGCAGCTAAGTCACCATGACCAATCCAATAGATCGGGATTTTGTGAAAGTCTGCAAGATGTTTCCAGAAATTGCTATACCAAATACCTGTAGGTTCCATGACCACGGCATCAGGTTTTAGATCGAGTAATTTCTGTACCCCGGTGGGGTCAGCCTGACATTTGATAATGTCCTTTTTGATATTCTGGAAATGCTTAAGCGGTTGATCTGGGTATCCAGTCAACAGGCAAGCCGTGACGTTGTTTCTGCCAACGTCTAGACCGATGATATTCATGATGTCGCGAGTGATTATGTTTGTTAGACCTAGGAATCACCCAGAAGCGCTTCAGGCTTAATTCATTCTGTAGGTTTATAGAGAGTCGGTTTGCGAAAAAGTGAAGCAGCAAGGCTTTCTTCCTTCTAGAAACCGTCTCTCTATGCCGAGTGCTTTGGACACACCCAGCAAGCGACGCGGTGATATTCACCGCGTCCGTTGCTGAGTTGTCTAAGCGAAATCGTCCTCCCATTGATTACCGAGCCAGCCTATGAGTTCATCAAATTCGTCATGGGTAAGTTGTAGATCTTGCCGCCAGCCCAATTTCATAGTGTCACTGAGTGCGGGAAATTTTTCCCGATGGCGATCGCAAAATCCCTCTACAAATTTCCTCCCAAAGCTTTCAATATCCTGTGAAAGTTCAACGTTCATAATTGCAGTCTGGATTAGACCGCAAAGGATTATGGCTTCACGAGGAAGAATTTTAAAAAGGATCTCTTCCTCGCTCTGCAATTCTTGTAAACACGCTTTAGATTTTTCCTGTAGCTCTTCTCTGGTTGGTAGGGGTTCATCTTCCTCTATCGAGATAGGTACTTTCGGGATACTAAACCCGATCGTCGGTTTGAGTTCGATGATGTGTTTGAGGCGATCGCAGATGCCAAGGTAGACATCGACAATCTCGCTCTCAGAAAACTGCGAGGCATCAATGAAATTAATCAAGGC
>NZ_LIRE01000147.1 GCF_001402795.1 Pseudanabaena sp. 'Roaring Creek' | reverse complement strand
TTGGGTTTTATGTCCTGATACAATTGGCGGTAGCTATAGATAGGTAAGAATGGGTATTTCAATGTGTCGTCTATCTTATCTATTGAGAAAATTTCAGTATAATACTGTCTTATAGCTATAGCCAAACAAGTTAAGATATAAAACCTAGAAGAGTGTTGCGGCGCGAAGCGCCGCAACACTCTTCTGGGTTTTGTTTTTGTCCTAACATAACTGGCTACTGCTATAACATCTGTGTTAATTGCGCTTAGCTACTTATTGAGTTTTTGTCTATTTTTCTTGTCTGTAAAGTTGTGGGGCATTGGAGAATAATAAGCTCAAAATATGTTTTGTTTTTAAATGCTTTCAAGCCTAAATTGGGGAGTATTTGTATAGAGTTAGTCTTGACAAAAATACTTTGCCACCATGCCTTTCTATGGTTGCTTTAGACCTTGGTATATACTATGTTTTCTCTCAAGAAAAACATATGTAATTGCTGAAAGTTTTAAACTTTATTTGCTGGGGAATTTAATTGCATTTGACTATGTTAAATATTAGACTCTTTAAGTTAATCTTAAGAGTATGTGGTGTGAGTGTAGGGACTTGTTGAAAAGCAAGCGAATTTTTATGAGAAGCAGTGAGTCATGAGCGAGCAGAAAAAGAAACCAAAAGACTTTAGCGATCGCCTCGGGGAAATAGAAGATCCGAAAACTAAACGCTCCTTTCGTCCCAAATTGCGTTATGTGTTGGGAATGCTCTTTATGGGCTTGGTACTTAGTGGAGCAACAGCAAGAACTTGGCAATTTTTTAGTAAACAAAAGTCCATCGAGCCGATTGCCCAAGATGCAAATGCACCGATCAAACTATACGATCGCAATGGCTTTCCGCTACTCAATCCGCCGCCACCAGTGGATGCTGAAGTATGGGAATGCGATGTAGCAGTCGTGGGTGGCTCATTGGGCGGCGTTGCCGCAGCCTATCACTCGATGAAAACGGGGGCAACCACTTGCTTGATCGAGCTAACGCCAATGCTGGGTGGTCAGGTAAGCTCCCAAGGAGTGAGCGCGATCGATGAGTCCCTACTGATGCGCTATCGCCAGCAATTTCCGCTTAGCTGGACGCATTTTAAAAATATTATTGCCAGTCAGCCTGCATTACCTGAAGCCTATTCCTATCTAAAACCAGGGGCAGTGGTGGCAGATACTAATAGCTGTTGGGTGGGAAACCTCTGTTTTACCCCTTACTCTGGCGAACTTGCGGCGGAAGAATTTTTGCGTGAGGCAAAGCGATCGGCTCCTAAGAGTCGATGGGAGACGCAGATTGCTTTTAAGGGGGCAAGTTTTAACGAAAAGGGTGATCGCATTACGGCGATCTATGGAGTGCGTCGCATTTCCCGCGATCCCAACTATTTACCGCAAGGGCGACTATCTCGCGAAATTAAAAGTTGGTTTAATTGGAATTCTGACGAAACTTTCGATAAAAAACCGATCCGTTTGCAGGCTCCCGCTGGCAAGCAGATGATGGTAATCGACTCCACCGATACCGCTGAGTTGATTGCTTGGGCGAATATCCCGCACCGTCTGGGGGCTGAAGGCTTTAGCACCACAGGCGAAGTCCATGCCGTGGCAGATAATCCCGAATGCACACAAGCATTTACCTTTCCCTTTGTATTAAAAATTGCCGATGATGAGGGGCGATCGCTCAAGGAACTGCGGAAAGTCCAACCAGGATATTCGCGGGAAGAGCACCGCAAGGATTACGATCTGGGCAGATTCCCCATGTTTGAGGGGAACAGCATGTTTAACTATCGGCGGATTGTTAGCATGAAGCGCGACGATCCCTTTAAGGCGATCCCTGCTAAGGGCGATATGACAGTAGTTAACTGGAATCGTGGTAATGACTGGGGGATAATGAATCCACCACTCATCTTAACGGATAAACAAATTCGCG
Source organism: Pseudanabaena sp. 'Roaring Creek' (assembly GCF_001402795.1). Lineage (GTDB taxonomy): Bacteria > Cyanobacteriota > Cyanobacteriia > Pseudanabaenales > Pseudanabaenaceae > Pseudanabaena. The sequence goes on along the minus strand of NZ_LIRE01000147.1, from coordinate 950 downwards.
ATTCAGGGCAACAACAAAATTGGCTTGGTGGTCTAAATACCACAGCCCTTAAGGATGGTGAAAATCATGCCTTATTATTTGCCGAATGGTTGATGGATAAGTACGCATCCGCAGAATTTCCGCTCCGCCTAATGTCAGGACCCGATAGCCCCATGCCCACCGAGTCAGGGCTGAGTATGTATCCTTATATTCGCGAGGGTCGTCGTATTCTCGGACGTTCTGCTTACGGTCAGCCAGAGTTTTTTATGCGCGAACAAGACCTGCGTAATGATATGGAGGGGGGACGCAACTTTAATCCGACATCCATTGGGTTAACGCATTATGCGATCGATATGCATGGTTGCCGTTATCGCAATTGGGAGCCATCGAAAGCCCCTAGCTCTGCTCCTACCAATGAGGATAAAGTCCGCCCAATTATCTTGCCCTTTGAGAGTTTGATTCCTCAACGTATCGATAATTTGCTCATGGGTGGTAAAGCGATCGCAGTTAGCCACATTGTTAATGGCGCAACCCGCATCCACGTTGGTGAATGGTCGGCAGGGGCGGCGGCAGGAGCGGCGGCGGCATGGATTGTTTTACAGGATGATGCATCATTAACCCCACAGGCAATTCTCGATCGCGGCAAAATTAACGATCTGCAAGCTCTCTTAAAATCGCAAGGTATGTTACTGGAGTGGTAGCTCCTACCACCTTAGTTTCGATATTCTCGATGTCACCCAAGCATAGGATGGCGGCGCTTCGCGCCGCCATCCTATGTTCTAAGAAGAGAATCGCCGCGCTTAGCGCGGCGATTCTCTTCTTAGAACAAAACACAAAATGGCATAGCCATTTTGTGTTTTGGTATTATAGATAATTCAAATAAAAACTACAGCTTCGACTTCGCTCAGCTAGCTTACACCGAGGGCTGAGCGAAGTCGAAGCCCGTCTACAAGTTATTTAAAACAACTATA
>NZ_LIRE01000014.1 GCF_001402795.1 Pseudanabaena sp. 'Roaring Creek' | reverse complement strand
GTTTGTAATTTGTTTATGATGTTTGAGCCTTTAGTCGGATGGCGGCATGTGGTTGTGACTGACCATCGTACCCAAATTGACTATGCTCACCAAATCAAATATTTGGTTGACCAACGTTATCCCCATGCCATCAAAATCCGTCTTGCTCAAGATAACCTCAACACTCACGTTAAATCATCTCTTTACAAGGCTTTTCTGCCTGAGGAAGCCAGAAGAATTCTCGACAAAATTGAGTTTTACTACACCCCAAAGCATGGCAGTTGGCTCAATATGGCTGAAATTGAGTTGAGTGTTTTAAATCGCCAATGTCTCGACCGTCGTATTCCTGATAAACAGCTTTTGATTCAGGAAGTCTCGGCTTGGGAAAATCGCAGGAATTCTCTCTCTTGTAAAGTCAATTGGCAATTTACTACTGCTGATGCTCGCATTAAATTGCTTCGCCTCTACCCGTCAATAATTACTTGACTGCCTACTAGATACAAAAAAGAAACTCAATCGCTGTTGAGCGAACAAAAACTGCGCTGGCAAAAGCTGCTTCAATGGCAAATCGAAAATACACCCGAATCGCGCTATCAAATTGCCTCAAATTGGGCGGGTATCGGCGGATGGAAAAACGGTCGCTTAAATTTGCCAGTCTTACATAGTGATCAGCTCTATCAGTTGCCTAACCCAATCTATCGAGGCTATCAAGGTTGTCGTAAATGGTGGGTATGCGATGAATCAAAGCGCGACTATGAAGAGATTAGGGCTAAATATCGAGAGCATAGTGAAAATGCGATCGCAATCTCTATCTATCAAGAACTGCTCGAAGACAACAGCACATCCCCAACAGTTCGAGAAAAAACTTTATATATGATGGCAATGACCTTATTTGACCAGTGGGAAAACCATAATCGATCATATATCCACCCACCTGTAGGAGTAACTGCAACTGTAAGCTTTAATCAATTTAACAGCAGTTTTGAAAGAATCTTATCTAGGCTCCCAGCAGCTACAGGTAATTACTTTTACTTTGATTACGCAAAAGGTAGAAGTTTAGGCTCTGACTATCAAAAGCGAATCGATAAGATCGTTTTTGAGTTACAAACTAAGTTTCCTCAAAGCACATATATTGACGATTTGCTATTTTCTAGCTTCTTTCTCAGCGACCAACCTCATTATTTAAAGACAATACTGGAGAGATATCCCAATAGCGATCGCGCTGCTGAGGCAAAATTTCTACTAGGGTTAAAAGAATGGCAACTGGTAAGAGAGACGATGCTTTATATGAAGCCTTACTTCTAAGAAAATAGATAATGGTGAGAATTCTTTCTAAACTATTGCGAGTTCTCTCAAAACGTGATAGAACGGAATGATAAGTTTCTTCTATCATAAGTAAAAGTATGAGGAAACAAACTAATCAAATCAACTAACATTATTCTCTTGGTTCCCGTAATATGACTATAGATCTACCTGTAACCCTACAGCCAGAAGGTTTTGGTGCGACCTTACAAGCTTTGCACAGTAGTTTGCAAGGCTTCCTATCTGAATATGAAGATAAAGTTGCCCAAGCCCGTGCCCAACTCGCTCACGTTGAAGCCCTCCTTGGAACCTTACCCGCCGAAACTCCTAAAGCTAAGGCTAAAAAGAAAGAAGTTGCTGTTGCTCCCGTTGCTGCTCCCGTTGTAATTGCTGAAGTTCCACCCGCCCCCACTAAAGGTCGCAAACCCAAAGCCATCGCTCAACCCGAAGCAGCCCCCGTCGCTACACCTGCTGCAAAAGGAAGAGGAAGAGGACATCGTCGTGGTTCTTTGACAACTCGTCCTGCTTACGAAGGACTGACCCTGACAGAAGCGATCGAAAAGATTTTGGATGAACGTGAAGGTCAAGCTGTTAATGCCGATGACGTAGTAAATATCCTTTACGGTGATTTGACTGAAACGGTATTCCGCGTTGCTAAGGAGCGAGTCACCAAAAACCTCTCCAAGGGTAAGGGTGAAAATAGATGGAAGCGCGTTCCTAACCAACTTGGTTACTATACCCTGTCTCTAGAAACCTTGAAAACAGTTCCAACCTCAACGATTAAAAGAGGTAGAGCCGCATCGGTCAAAGTCGAAGAGCCTAAAAAGACACCTGTAGCTAAGGCAACCAAGGCTCCTAAACCTACTAAAGTTGCTGTTGCACCTAAAGCAACTAAGGCTCCTAAAGCAACCAAGCCTGCTCCTAAGGTAACCGCTCCTGCAAAAGTAGCTCCTAAAGCTACAAAAAAGGCAGAAGTAGAAGTGCCTAAAGCAGCACAACCCAAGAAGTCTGGTCGTTTGAGTTCCTTAGTCATGCGCCCTCTATATCAAGGCAACACCTTGACCGATGCGATCGAGAAGGTATTGCAAGAGCGTAAAGGTGAGTTTGTTAATGCTGATAGCGTTGTCAAAGCCCTGTATGGCGATCTCTCCGTAGAAAATTTCCGTCAAGCCAAGGATCGCGTCACCAAGAATCTATCCAAGGGTAAATTGGATGGCAAGTGGGAGAGAGTTCCTAATCAGCTAGGCTACTACACTCTATCGATGTCCGCAGTCAAAGCGTAAACAGTGCGATCGAGATGATTTCCGTGATAATTTCCGTGTGGTACTTTGCCACTGGAACTTGAAATTATCAAAACTTCGTTCTTAGGCAAAAAAATAAAGACCCGCTCAGTGGGTCTTTATTTTTTTGCTTGTATTAGGCGTAACCATAGGTTAGAATACCAAACGGGAGAGATGGCAGAGTGGTCGAATGCGTTCGACTTGAAATCGAATGTTGTGAAAGCAACCGAGGGTTCGAATCCCTCTCTCTCCGTATATAATCCCTTCCCAGTCAATAAATAGCGGTGCGAGGCTTCGCCTCGCACCGCTATTTATTGGTTTTATACCAATTCACGAAAGAGTGAAAACACTTTTGTGAATTACAAACCAAACCCAGTAGGGATTTTCAAAGCTGAAAATGGCTACGCCATTTTCAGCTTTGGTTTTAAATGTCTATTTCTTTAGTGGGAAGAGAGTAAGAATCCACAAAGCAAAAAAACTGCCGTTTGGCAGTTTTTTGCTTTATTCTTTTTCGAGCTTGACTGCAACTTTATCTTCGGTAATTGGTAAAAGGATGGGGGATTCTGAGGCGGATTGGAGATTGGAGTGATTGGTTTTAGGGGGCTGAGGATGATTTGGGTTGCGCCAATTACTAATTCTTTCCTTGAGCCAAAAGAAGGCTGGCGGAGCCGCAAACCAGAGCAAAACACCACTTAAAATAATTGAACTAATCCTTACAACTCCAGACACTAGGGTTTCTAAAGGAATTAAAGTACCTGCATAGTAGGCTATGCCCGTCGTAACTGTTCCCCAAACTAATGCACCCGTGGCATTAAAAAATAGGAATCGCGAGTAGGACATCCCTGATAATCCTGCCATTGGTCCAGCAAAAATTCGCAAGATGGCGATAAATCTGCCAAAAAACACGGCTCGATCAGCACTGCTGCGAAATTTCTCGCGGGCGATCGCAATTTCATCGGTGGGCATCCGAAACAACTTGCCGATTTTTTCTAGGGCAGGTAATCCACCCCAGCGCCCCAGCCAATAGCCAGCGCTGTCTCCTAAAATCGCCCCTGCAACGGCACTTAACAAAAGTAATGGATAGCGCAATTCGCCATTACCAGCCAGAAATCCACCGACTAGGGTGATCGTTTCTCCTGGTAAGGGGATACCCGCGTTCTCCAGCATAATGCCGAAGAAAACGATCCAGTATCCATACTGCTGTATCCATTCTTGAATAATTTCTAACGAAAAAAACTCAAAATGCATGAGTTATGACTCAAAACTTAGTTGGTTAAAAGGTTTGTGAAAAATTGTTACTTTTTGTATCATTATAGTCGAAATGGTCATAGTCGAAATAGTCGAATCTAAGTCAAAAAGAGACGTTATGGTAAGCGATCTGACTTTTTTCGGCTCTATAATCAAACTTACAAATTGATGGATATGGCATTAACTGGACAAGCTGTAATGCATTGTTCGCAGACAACACAGCGCGATCGCAAAAAGTTGAGTTGAAAGGTCTTAGGATCGAGGGTAAGGGCTTCCGTAGGGCATACACCTGTACAAAGACCACAATCGACGCAGGTAGTATCGTCAATTACAATTTCCCGCCCATGTAATGAAACCTCAATATCCTGCGATCGCATCCAGTCTAGGGCTTCTTCGAGCTGATCGATGTCACCAGATAGCTCTAGCACCATTTTGCCGACTTTATTGGGGGCAACCTGAGCGCGAATGATATTTGCGGCAATATTAAAATCTTTGGCAAGCCGATAGGTAATCGGTATGCTGATAGCTCGTTTGGGAAAGGTAAGATTAACTCTTTTTTTCATGATTGGTGTTTTTGGAAAATTCCCGCCCTAATAAACCAGCAGTACTAGTTATGATTATGAAACCAATTTTGATGTTTTTATCATCAAATCTGAACCAAGCCCAAAAAGTATAGCTATAGCCAAATAAGTTAAGACATAAAACCCAGAAGAGTGTTGCGGCGC
>NZ_LIRE01000146.1 GCF_001402795.1 Pseudanabaena sp. 'Roaring Creek' | reverse complement strand
GGCATAATTAAAAACCAAAACCAGAGAGCGTACCGCCCGCTACGCGGGCGGTACGCTCTTCTAGGTTTTAAGTTTACTTATGCTTAACTACTTAACATACTTTAACTTATTTTCTCTGTGACTTTTTTGATTAAATCAATTCAATTTTATCCTTATCGGCTTGCTTTTCGAGAGCCTTGGCGGACGGCTAGAGAGACGCTCTACTATAGGGAAGGATGGATCGTAGAGATCGGTGATAATGCGCTTCGGACTGGGTTGGGAGAAGCGGCTCCCCTTGATGGTTTTGGGATGGAATCGCTAGTCGAAACAGAGTTTGTCTTAAAAGAATCTGGGCGATCGCTAATTGATACCGAAATTCGGAATTTAAATGATATTGAGAATGCATTGGTTAAATACGATCGCAGCCCTGCGGCTAAACATGGGCTGGAACTAGCATTACTCCATTTACTATCTCAAGCTCAAGGTCTATCTGTTTCCCAGATCCTTGCCAATTCTATCTCAGGAGAAATTCGAGATTTCGTTCCAATTAATGCTGTAATTGGCGCGATTTCTCCCGAAAGAGCGGCTATGAAGGCAAAGGAATATATCGATCGAGGCTATCCATGTCTCAAGATCAAAGTAGGAACTCAGGATTTTGAGGCGGATTTGCAAAGAGTTTGGGCAGTCCGTTCACAAGGGGGAAATGAACTCCAAATTCGGGTTGATGCCAATCAAGGATGGTCTGTAGCCGCAGCGATCGCAAATTTAAAAAGACTTGAATTTCTCAATCTCGAATATGTCGAGCAACCTGTAGTAGCTTCCGATCTAGGGGGCATGGCTGAAGTGCGGCGATCGCAATCTATTCCTATTGCTGCCGATGAATCTGTAAACAATCTCGCTCAATTACAGAGAGTAATTGAGGCTCAGGCGGCGGATATTATCATTCTCAAGCCCATGGCTCTGGGTGGGATCATTACCGCCAAGCACGCAGCTTCACGGGCATTTCAGGCTGGATTGGACGTAGTCATAACGACAACGATCGATGGGGCGATCGCTCGACAAGCAGCTTTCGATCTAGCGGCTGCTCTACCAATTCAGAGAGCCTGTGGCTTGGCGACAGGAGATTTACTGATTGAAAATTAAAGGGAGCGAGTCACCGAATTACTGCTTCTCGCGACGGGTAGATCCAGATTCTTGAAAAATTTGGACGGCGTTGAGAGGGTCGCTACTAAAGGCTCCAGTTCGATTCACTTTTTGGGGTGAAGTATTGTAATTTCCAGGCAGGACGGGCTGGACAGTTTCAACGTCAAGATTAACATTTTGAATCTTGAGGTTGGAATTTTGGGTGCTGCGATCTATGGAAAACTGATCAGTATTGGTCGGTGAAATGGGGCGACCTTGAGCGGGACGCAAGCGATCGGCATCTCCTTGACGGGGTTGGGCAGATTGAGCAAATGCTGGGGCGATCGCGCTACTGGCGATAGTCATTATGGCAATTAGAGAAAACTGAGAAATGTATTGATAATGTCTGTTCATAAATTCCTCTTCTTAGCAGCTTTTCGATAGCCTACATAATTTTTTATTATATTCTCAAGTAATACTAATTCACTGAAGTGCGCCAACACTTCAGTGAATTAGAAAACAAACCCAGTATGGATTACGATCCATGTTGATGCCTCTAAATTTTAGGCTTGAGGGCATTTTTAAAGCCTAAAACTAACAAGATATTAGTCATTGTTAAAAAAGACTCAGCACTACCATGTAGCCAATCCACATTAGCCAGCATGTCGTGATATTGACTTTGGGCATAAATTCCTGCGGGAATTGTGATTGCCACGAATACTAATGTGCCATAAAACCCCCATAGCCCTAGCTTGGGAAATTGCCCCGATTTGGTGGCAAACCAGAGAAAAGCAAGGTAAGGAAACAAGGATAATCCAAAAAGGGATTCTTTAGACATAATTGCATTAACTTATATTTGTGGTTTCGCCCTTGTGATTTTCCAGATGAAGAAGGCCGCGATCGCTAAAGTACTATTGCCAATTAAGGTCATGGCAGCCTGAACGGTTACCAGCCATTCTAGCGAGTCCGCATTGTCGAAAAAATGCCAAGTCACCGCGCACATAGCGCTCACCAGTGCGGGAAACATTGCCCATGCTAATCCTCGCCAACCGCGATCGGGATTTTGTTTGTCATATTGCCAAATGAGCCAGATCGCTAGAGTCCACTCAATCACACTGGAAATATGAATGACCCATGTGGGCAAAGATAAAGAGTGCATAATTTTTCTAAGGTTTTAATTAATTACCCTATTCCCATTCTAGGATTTGTTTAATGCTTTGTTTCGCGCATGGCTAGGAATTCGCGAATTTGGCGATCGCTGGGTTGCCCAGCGATCGCGCCTACCGCCAAGGTCGCCAAAGCACCTGCGGCTGAAGCATAACTAATGACTTCATGGGCAAACTGAGGATCGAGCAGTTGCGTGATCGGACGGTGATAAATTTTATGAATGAATGCTGCTAAGAAAGCATCCCCCGCCCCAGTTGTATCGATCGAATGTACGGGATAAACAGCATGTTTACCTTGTTTTTCGCCTAGATAATAGCGACAGTCGCGTGCGCCATTGGTAATCACAATGCCTTCCAGATGGCTATAGGCTTGAGCGATCGCCGCTGGGCTAGTTAACCGAAATAGAAGCTTTGCCTCATCCTCAGTCATTTTCAGAAAATCGGTGTACTTTAGCAAAACAGGTAATAGCTTCGTTATCTGTTCGGGATGTTTCCAGAACATCGTGCGCCAATTGACATCAACGACAACTTTCACAAAGTACTGTTCGGCGAGTTTTAGCGCTCGCCCGATCGCCCTTGATGTCTGGGGACTGGCTAATCCCAAGGTTCCCAATACTAAAAATTTCGCATCGGCAAACAGATACTCAGGTAAATGTTCCGCCGACATTAAAGTGTCGGCAAATACCGTTTGGGCATCCCCGTTAAATTGGGCAAAACTGCGATCGCCAAAGCGATCGCGGGTTACATATACTTCACGAGTAGTAGACTCGGGATGTACCTGCACGCCTGAAGTTTCAACACCTGCGGCTCCTAACTGCTTAAGTAAGTTAGTGCCTGCGGCATCTTGACCAATGCAGCTAATTAAACTCACGGGCGTGCCCAGTTTGGCTAGACCACAAGCAACATTAGCTGGCGCTCCCCCAAAATATGGTTTCCAAGAGTTAACCTGCTCAAAGGGCAAGCCGATATCTTCAGATATTTGATCGATTAAGACTTCGCCAAGGCAAATTACACGCGGCATAGGCGGACTTTACGAGGACATTTTGGACTTTCGCGATTCAATAATACCAATAGCGAGATCCACTTTGTCAGGGAATACTACAACTAAACTGCTTTGAGGTGCGCTATCCAAGGCAGCAGCAAGGGCTTCCGCTTCATCAAGAATTGTAATACAGGGAATATTGCGATTCACCTCTTCTACTCCTTGACGCAGCAGTTCTGCCACAGCACGAGGCGCACGTCCCCGTAAGTCCTTATCTTCCTTAATGAAGATCCGCTGAAACATGCTAGCCGCTAGTTGCCCTAACTCAATAATGTCCTCATCACGCCGATCGCCTGGTGCGCCAATCACCCCGATCGCTTCGCCATTCCATTTCTGGATAAAATCAGCGATCGCCTTAAATCCCGCAGGATTATGGGCATAGTCAACCAGCGCATGATATTTACCCAAATCAAACAAGTTCATCCGCCCTGGAGTCTGGGCGCTGGAGGCGACAAAGGTGGCTAAACCTTGACGAATCTGCTCGATTTCTACATCTTGGGCAAAGGCAGCTAAACTAGCGGCGAGGGAGTTTTGGATATTAAAAGCAGCCCGTCCACCGAGGGTTAGCGGCACGTTTACAGCTTCTTCGATACGGAGCTTCCAATCCCCTTTCAAAATTGTTAAAAAGCCATTTTCATAAACTGCGGCAAGCCCACCTTGGGCAATATGGGACTTAATTAATAGATTCTCAGCATCCATACTGAAGTAAGCCACCTTTGCCTCAACTTCCTCCGCCATAGCGACAACTAAGGGATCGTCGGCATTCAATACGGCATAACCTGAGGGGAGAGCCGTTTTGACCACGACACTCTTGAGTCTTGCCAAATCCTCAATCGTATCAATGTCGCCAATACCTAAGTGATCGGCGGCAACATTCATCACAACCCCGACATCACAACCGTCAAAACCTAAGCCCGATCGCAGAATTCCACCCCTTGCGGTTTCTAAAATGGCGACTTCCACCGTGGGATCGCGCAGAATCACTTGAGCACTATAGGGACCTGTGGTGTCACCCTTTTCGACGAGACATTCACCGATATAAATCCCGTCAGTGGTGGTGTAACCTACCCTTTTACCTGTCTGCTTGAAGATATGGGCAATTAGACGGGTAGTAGTAGTTTTGCCATTAGTACCAGTGATCGCGACGATCGGCACTCGCGTTGGCGCTCCCGCAGGAAAGAGCATATCGATCACTGGGGCGGCAACATTGCGGGGAGTGCCAATACTGGGAGCCGTATGCATCCGAAATCCTGGAGCCGCGTTTACCTCCACGATCGCGCCATCGGTCTGACGGACTGGCAAGGAAATATCTTCCGTAACAACATCGATCCCCGCAATATCCAGACCGATAATTCGGGCGACCCGTTCCGCCAACCAGATGTTTTCGGGATGGATCTCATCGGTGCGATCTACAGATACGCCGCCAGTACTGAGGTTTGCGGTTGCCTTGAGGTAGCAGATCTGTCCTTTCGGTGGTACAGAATCTAGGGTAAAGCCCTGTCTTGCCAGAATATCCATACTGGTGCGATCGATCTCGATACGGGTCAGGACATTGTCGTGACCATCGCCGCGACGCGGATCTTGGTTGGTAATTTCAATCAACTGGGAAATCGTAGACACCCCATCGCCCGTGACATTGGCAGGAACGCGTTCTGCAACAGCTACAAATTTGCCATTAATGACCAATACCCGATGATCGCGCCCCGTGTGAAAACGCTCGACAATTACCTCTTCTGAGACTTCTTGCGCCATGTCAAAGGCAGCGATCGCCTCTTTAATCGTACGGACATCGATAGTGATCCCCCGACCGTGATTGCCGTTAAGTGGCTTAATCACGATGGGGAAACCGCCCACTTCGCCGATCGCATCTTCTAGGTATTTAGGCGATCTAATTGTCGTTCCCCTAGGCACTGGCACACCCGAAGCCCTCAAAATGCTCTTAGTGCCTTCTTTATCACAGGCTAGCTCTACAGCCAAAATGCCCGTTTTATTGGACAAAGTTGCTTGAATGCGGCTTTGATGTACGCCATAGCCCAACTGGATCATGGCTCGACTGCCCAATTCTAGCCAAGGAATTTTTTTTGCCTTGGCTTCGGCAACTATGGACTCGGTACTAGGTCCTAACTGACCATCTAAACGAATATCCCTTAAGTCCTTGAGATCTTCTTGTAACTCTTGAGTGGCGTAGGTTCCTGTTTCTAAAATGCTAGTACAGATTCTCACTGCTGCCCGCGCTGCATAGCGTCCTGCACCTTCGGTTTGATATTCAAATACGACTTGATAGACATTATGTTCGACGGTAGGTCTGATCGTGCCAAAGTCCACCTTCATGCCGACATAGCCTTGAAGGGCGATCGCAATATCTTTGACAATTTCCGCTAGAAAATCGGCATCGCTAATATCGTTGCGTTGAGCGATATCTTTCCCCGCTAGACTTGGCAGAACCTTGCATAAACTTTGATAAAAACTAGTTCGTTGTACTTGAAAACCCTCTAAATCTAATCGCACAACTACAAGCTGATGCCGTTGGATACTCCAATAATTTGAACCACGTAATGTCTGGATTTTGAGAATTTTCATAGTCAAGCGTTTTTAAAGGTGCATCCAATGCCTAAATGTCCAGTACCTAATCCTAGCGATCTTGTGGATCTTCATTTTGTATAAATTGAACCAAAGTTAGATCGGTTAACAGTAACTTCTATTAAACATGATTCATTAAGCATGGTTCTTGAGGGGCTTTACCCTGAAGTAAATCCCAAAATTTTGTTCAATCTACCGCAAAGTCGTAGTTTTGGCAATTTCTGCGGTAAGAATGATCGCCCCTAAGATAGCAGATATCGCTGCTCGTTATAGAGGTTCATCGGTATGTTGATGCTGCTGTGGCAAGGTTTCAATTCTGCCTGGGATTGGTTTTTGGGTAGGCTGCAAACCAGACAACATTCGCGAAAGCTGTAATCCATCAAGAACGGTTTTAGTCTCGCGGATTTTGTGCCATACCGATCGCGCCATTAGTAATGAATGCCCCTGCCGTTGGGCGTGAATTTCTTCTAAATAGTCCTCGCGTTCGGGTTGATAATCTGCTGATGACAGTTGCAAACTGACGTTTTCTGAAGATTGTTTGGTAACGATACGCGCGATTTGGGAAGTCAGTTCGGGGTAAAGCCATGTGTAGGCGGGATGCACCGTCAGCTGACAATGGTGAGTAAGCTTTTCTTCGGGCTGATTTACTGTCGGACGCTGCAACAGGAGATAAAAATAACCGATCGCTGCCTTGCGCTGGGGTTCATAGACATAACCCGATACGTCCTGTAAATGATTGATCAGTAATGAACCATGATTCACCAATTTGTCGATGGTCTTGGCGCGAAAATCATCAACATTGAGATCGTAAACTTGGCGAATATGGGGAGGCATCGCGGCGGTATCGAGTTGATAAAGCAGACTCGCATCAGCATTACTGACGGGCATCAGATTGGGCAGATCGGGACAATGCTGAGCAAGTTCCACTAAACTTTCGGTTCCAATCTCCCAATCAGTAAATTGGGCAAGAGGCTGGAATCCATTTTGACGATAGAGGGCGATCGTGTCTTTTTGGTTAATATCGACCTGCAATACCCATGTTCTTGCTTCTAAGCAAGATTCTAGGCAATAGCGGATCAGTTGCGTGCCGACATTATGTTGACCATTCTGAGCTTCGGGCAAAACCACCACGCGATCGATCTGCCAAGTGCTGCTGTTGTTATTAAAGGGAGAAACCCGAATGAACCCCTGAATAATGCCATTGCACTCAGAGACATAGGCTCTCACATAGGGCTTCAGCAAGGTTTGCACAGGGGCAGGAAGCCAACTCGCCAGTTGATGCAGGCTGACTTTTTGCCGACTGCGACAACCACTCAGATCGCTAACCGCAATCTGTTCGAGATCGTTAGGCGATGCAAATCGCTGAATGAACTCTAGGTCGCGGTGTTGAAGCGGACGGATCGTATTACCAAGCACTGGAAAAGGTTGCATAACTGCTTGTGCCAGAGAAATAGTTGGTGAAATTTAGAAATACCGCCTCGAAAAGGATGGCGACGCTCTTTAAAAAATACTTTCTTTAAATTTGACTTTGGTTCCACAATGGGTGTTTGTCCTTATGTCCTTATTTAAGGATCTCAGGCTAATCATTAGCCCACAATCAGCAGACATTAGCCAATAGCTAATTTACTATTAGGCACTTGCGGATAAAAAATGTCCCACCTTGTTATCTAGCCTCGACTATACTCACCTAACTTTGGCTGAGCGTAGTCAAAGCCACAGGTACTTTAATTAATAGCAAG
>NZ_LIRE01000145.1 GCF_001402795.1 Pseudanabaena sp. 'Roaring Creek' | reverse complement strand
TCAATTCTTGGGGTTTGATTTGTCCTAAGTCAAGTGACTGTAGCTATATAAGCAATCCAAGGATCTTGAAAGAATGCTTTTAGGTCTGCTTCCACAGTTAACTGCGGATTTAATCACCTTCAGGATAACCCATATCATTTAGATCAAAGCGATCGCAAGTAGCCCTTCCGATTATCGCTTCTAGTTCCGCAATTTCTTCCAATGCAAGTTCATCTGCTTTCTTTTTGTCTAAAAGTAGTTCCATTCGATCTTGTAAGCGATCGCTAAACTTAAACAGACTGAGATCACCAGTTTTCCTAACAGTGATCTCATGGAGAAATAGCGAAGGCTTACTAAGAGTTGTAACCATAAAATTTCTGTAACAGCCTAATATGCAAGTATCACAACATCTGGCATCAGAAAGTATTTATGAGCAAACATCAAAAAGATACTCATCATATTTTAGCTACAAGATTAGGCGATCGCACTTTTAGCTAGCTGATTTCATGAGAAAGGCGATCGCTTTGAACCTTTAGAAAACTCATAGCGATCGCCTTTCAGTTTATAGATTTTGCTAATTTGCTAACGCAAAATCAAGCAAATATTGATTACACAATTGCTTGGTTTGCAACATTGCTATTGATTGCTTCTCTAAGAGAGCGAACAGTCGCAATCATGGAAACCACATCATTCAATTGGTTAACGGCAGAACCAACACCAACACCCGACGCACCAGCAGCGATCGCCATTGGTGCAGTGATATTACTCAAACCAGAAGCGCACATTACGGGGATAGAAACGGCACGGCTAATCGCATGGGCAGCAGCGAGGGTAGGCGATGCTTTTTCGATCGCACCGAGTACACCTGCATGGGTTGGAGCGGAACTCGTACCACCTTCAGTTTGGATGATGTCTGCTCCAATTGCCTCTAGTCTCTCCGCGAGGGTAACTTGCTCGTCAAGGGGCAAAGTGTGAGGAACCGTGACGGAAATTGCAGTATGAGGCAACAATGCTCTGGTTTCTTGGGTAAGAGCAATAATTTCATCGGTGGTGAATACCCGACCTTGAGCATAGAAGCTGTCGTAGTTACCAATTTCTACGAGATCTGCGCCATTAGCAACGGCTTCTACTAACTTGCTAGATTCCACTGCGGAAACACAAATAGGTAAAGAGCAATTAGCCTTAGCGATCGCAATGAGTTCAGCATCAGCAGCAATGTCAACAAATGTTGCGCCACCGCGATCGGCTGCTTGCACGACCATTTTCACGGAGTCGCGATCGAAGTTTTGCAAGCCACTAATGATTTTTAGAGCGCTACGACGGCTGAAAGCATTTGCCAAGGTAATAGGTAAACGTGACATAATCTGTGTCATCCTAGATAGACTAAATATTTAGATGTACGACTACTTTAACGCGATTTTGGGTAAAACCCAAAGAGTACAGGTCTGCATATCCTACTCTTTGGGCTTCTATCGCTACAGTCATTTGAATGAGGACAAATCAAACCCCAAGAATTGAGTGGTGGCGCTTCGCGTCGCTACTCAATTCTTGGGGTTTATGTCCTAAAAACCATAACAACATAAAAGCCAAAAGATGAATGGCGGCGCAAAGCGCCGCCATTCATCTTTTGGCTTTTATGTCCTGATACAGTTGATAGCAGCTATATAGAGCCGCTACACAATGCCAAAATCGACATTTAAAAGAACTTTGCTAAAAGAACTCTGCGGTGATACTCACAACGGCTTTACAACTAGCATTAGGTTCTAGAACAGTTAAATATTCTTTGGTATTGAGAGCATTACGAGTTGCACTCCAAGGCTCTAGGCAATAGAAGTCCTTGCCCTTAACTGTCCAAAAAACAAGATAGGTATAGAAATCATCGTAATTGATCGCAATTTTGAGATTGCGATCGCGATCGATAATTGAGGTTGAGCGGCTAGAGAGATTACCAAATACGGAATCAATCTCATCTTGATCGAAGTCAAACTTACCATCAAAGGCAAAGTTCTCTTTGGTGCGATTATCTTCATAGCGAACTGAAGGAATATGAGCTTCGATTTGATTTTTGTCGCCACAGAGAAAGTAGGGATGGAAGCCAGAAGAGAAAGGCATCGGTGTCGAAGAGAGGTTTTTGTACTCCTGATGAATCTCTAAGGTATTTCCCTTTAGCACATAGGTAAAGGCTAAATGGAAGTCAAATGGATAGACAGCCTTAGTTTTTTCGTTACTAACTAGCTCAATCGTCACACTTGCTGCGTCATCGGTCTGCTGCCCTACAGCGCTCCAAGCAGATTCACGGGCAAATCCATGCTGTTTGATCTTGTAGTCTATGCCGTCAATATCATAGGTATCATTGGGCAAATTACCACAGAGAGGGAATAAGATGGGATTTCCGCCTCTAACACTCAAGTCAGGATGGGTAAATCGCTCAGTGTCAAGATAGAAAACCTCTTGTCCATTGATCCGCCAGCTTGTCACAATGCCACCGCGCTCTGGCACAACTTCTATTTGAGAACCTGCGCTCTTATCAGACAAGACATAGGTTTTGTATTGCTTTTGCTCGATAGAAACTGTATACACAAAATTTGCCTTGTAACATTTCAGAAATAATTATATAGCAAAGGAGAATTATGGTTCGTTCCTATCTTGCTTTTTGACCGCACATCCAAAGGGATAAGCTGTGTAATAGGTGCGATCGCGTTTGCCAAACAATTCATATCGAGTATCGCGAACTTGGATATAGACTGAATCCCCCAGATTTTTTAGGGGTGACATCGCGCGATATGCCCCAACTAAAGCCTTCCCCAAGGGTAACAGTCGCACAATTTCTTCAGCCGCATCACTGCCTTGCCATCTATGGGTCGGTTCCGTGAGATCGATGAGGATCATTCCCATTTCACAATCGGCAGAGGTGACATTTAACTGTCGTAAGTTTTCTTCATCCTGCATCGGCACATAGCTGAACAATTTACCGCGATCGAAATTCGATAAAAGTCGAACAAAGCTAACACAAAGATTACAATTACCATCATAGATTACGGCATAGGACATAGACATATATGACTATTACTTCGGCTCTTGGTGGTTGCCACATCAGTTAAAGAATAAAAAATGGGAAGTGCTTGTCACTTCCCATTTTTTATTCTCGATCAAGTTAGCTACAGGCGACAGGTTCGCCCAATTCTTTGGGGGTAGCAAAGGAAGTACCACAACTGCAAGACTTGCTAGCGTTAGGATTGCGGAAGCGGAATCCTCCTCCAAGCAAATCTTCGGTGTAGTCGAGTTCTAGTCCTTGCAACTGGGGCAAATTGCTATTATTAATCACAATTTTTACACCATTGCATTCATATTGATTGTCATCCGCTTCAAGTTGATCGGCAAAATCCATCAAATAAGATAAGCCCGAGCAACCACCTTGCTTAATGCCTAAACGCAGAGGTGCAGAGGTAGCGCGTTGGCTTTGGAGGTTTCTTACGCGAGCGATCGCTGCGTCAGTCAATGTAATCATGCGAAATTTTCCTATATGCGAATCGTGCTAATGGCAATCTTAGTCTTCTAATAGGACAAGCGCAATACTAGCGAGGGAGACATTTGTATAGCCAGCCACCTTGACTGCTTTGTAAAGGGGCTTAGTAAGAGGAAATTTATGTACGCCCAGCAATCGCACACCTTGATCTAGCAATAGTCCAGACTTAAAGTGAAAATTGCGATGTAACTTTATCGCTTTAGCAAGCTTAGATTTAGCTTTGCAGCAAACCATGGTTTTTCTCCAAATAATTTTGACAGCTATCTCTATGTTATCGCAAGTACCAAAAAGTGTGGGGTAGTGTGGGAGGTGTAGTTATACCAATTCACGAAAGTGTGACAACACTTTCGTGAATTGGTATAACGGTGGTGGGACATTTTTGATCCGTAAGAGCCTTAGCGTAAAATTATCTGTATCTTCATCGACCTTTTATCTGTTTATCTGTTAAATTATGCAATTTGCCGATCGCCTCAAGCCTTTACAATTTAATGTCTTTGCCGATATGGATCGGGCTAAAAGTGAGGTCAGAGCCACAGGAATGACCGTCATTGATCTATCCCTTGGTTCCTCCGATCTCCCGACAGAGCCATTTATTTTAGAAGCGATCGCCAAATCTTTAAACGATCCCCATACTCATGGCTATTCTCTATTTGGAAGCACCTTAGACTTTAGGGAAGCAGTTGCCGCATGGATAAAACAACGCTTTAGCCTCACAATCGATCCAGAAACAGAAGTATTACCTCTCATTGGCTCACAGGAAGGTACAGCCCATTTACCCCTTGCGATCCTCAATCCTAATGATTTTGCACTTCTGCAAGATCCTGGCTATCCATCCCATTATGGCGGAATTCATTTAGCAGGTGGTCGCGTTTATGGAATGCCCCTATTAGCGGAAAACAACTTTTTACCAGTGTTTGCCGATATCCCCGCCGCAGTCCTCAGTCAAGCCAAAATGATGGTGTTAAGCTATCCCCACAATCCCACCACCGCTACCGCCACGCTGGAATTTTTAAAATCAGCAGTTCAGTTTTGTCAAGCGCATAATCTCGTATTAGTGCATGACTTCCCTTATCTCGATCTGATTTTTGATGGTTCAACGCCACCCTCAATCTTGCAAGCCGATCGCGATCGCTGCGTTAGCATCGAATTTTTTACCATGTCCAAATCCTACAATATGGGCGGGTTTCGCGTAGGCTTTGCCGTCGGTAATCGCGAACTAATTCAAGCTTTGCGCCAAGTTAAAGCGGCGGTGGATTTCAATCAATATCAGGGGATCATGCGCGGCGCGATCGAGGCTTTGGCAAGCGATCGCGCATCGATTGATCGTGTAGTTAGCGCATTTCAAGAGCGGCGCGATGCGATGATTGATTCGCTCAAGGCGATCGGCTGGGCAATTCCCACACCTCAAGCCACCATGTATCTTTGGGCAAAGTTACCCGATCGCTATGCCCATGATTCAGTTAAATTTTGTCTAGATCTAATTAGCTCGACTGGCATAGCCCTATCTCCTGGCAAGGGTTTCGGTCAGCATGGAGAGGGTTATGTCAGATTTGCCTTAGTCCATCCACCAGAGATTTTGAGAGAAGCTGCCCAAAGAATCGGTACATTCTTACAACTTCAAAAATAAAATTGGAATGAAACCATTCTGCGTAATACGAATGGCAACAGATGCAGTATTACTTCCACTTTTGTAGGCTTTATTTGTTAAGATTAGCTTAAACCTTGTATACATTGAAATCACTACAGCTTGCCAAAGACTAAAATAAATCGCTTAATACCACTAGCCGATTGAAATTTGTCGATGAAAGTCGCTATTGTTAAAGTCACATTTACAATCCCATTTGTATTGTTGTAAAGCTATAATTTGCAGCGATTGATATGGTAAATAAACTACGATCTTAAGGTAGCAAGCGCCAAGTGGTGCAAGTCAGAACATAATGCTGAGGATTTGAGGATTGATTCATGGCTTCCAACAAAAACAACCCAATCAAAGGTCAAGGTGTTAACGAACCAGATAAAAAGCAATCGCTCCAATCTGATGCTGCTGATGTCGATTGGATGATTATATCGGATCTCAGTACGCGAATTGGCGGAGTTCCTCAGCAAAAGGTAGAACCAAATCAAACCAACCCACCCCCATCCTCACAACCATCAAGCGCCCAAACGACTGAGAATGATCTTGAGGATCTTGAATGGTTGCGATCGCTAGGTTTGGATGAGCCAATTGAGCGATCGTCCTCCCAAAGAAATACATCCTCAAATAGTTACGCTAACAAACCTCAAGCAAAAGAGTCTGATAGCGATCTTGGGAATATTGATTGGCTAATTGTGACCGATCTCAAGACCAGAATGGATGAGCCTGAGAATAAGCCCAAAGCTGATTCTGCAAATCCAAGGATAGATCCAGTAAAAACGACGCTCCAGCCCTTACAGGATATAAACATTGGTCTTGATGACGATTTCGGATTAGATGAATTAGACTTTTTGGGAAATGCAGATCTTGCCGAGCTAGATTCTCTGGGACTTGACGCTTCAGATTCTTTCAGCCTAGATTCCCTCCAAAGTATTGGTAACGAGGAAGGCAAAATCTCTGGATTAGCGGAGCTATTAGAAGATAGTGATGACTCAAGTTTTGATTTAAGTGCTGAGGGAAATGATCCTGATTGGGATAGTATCTCAAATTTATTAGAAGAGAATTTTGAGAATATCCCTAGTCAACCTAGCCTTAATATTGACAGTGAATATGCAGTAACGGATGACCAAGACCTCAACATTTTCGGAACTGATGGTGACAACAATACTGAAGATTACTATGCAAACAGTGAGTTAAATTTAAATCCCGATCTACCATCCAATCAACCCTACAATGATTATAGTGATGAATTTCAAGATGATTTATTACATAACGATTTAAATCTCTCTGATGAATTTCAAGATGATTTATTACCTGATAATTTAGAAATTCCTGAAGATCTATCTGCCAAATCCCCAGAAGATCTGCTCATTGAAGATCTATCAATGAGTAACGATTTTCAAGACGAATTTCCATCAAACCAATCTATAGATCAAGATCCACAGAACCTGTTTCTGGGAGAAGGAGTTAGCAATCCATCTCCAGAAATAGCTAGCAATCTAGACGATGGCTTCGGCTCAATACAATCCTTAGAAGCTCTGGATACTAGCATAACTGAAGACGAGATCTGGTCAAGCAATCCATCAGATCCAATCGCTGTCTATGCATCCACAGCGATTGATAATGTTTTTGATAATAATTTTGACGATGCCTTTACCAATGATTGGGGACAGGGAGTAGCACCAGAGATCGACAATGATGCGGTTTGGGATAGCTCTCCTAATGTAGCTGCTGCGGCAATTTCGGACACATCCATAAACAATGCCTTTGGCACATTTGACGATTGGCAGAATTTGCCATCATCAGACTCAAGTGACTTGGAAGAGAATGCTAGATTTGATTTGAACGCTCCCGTTCCCAACCTTGCCGATATTGACAATGAATTTGCCCCTGAGTCGAATTTAGGATCTGCAACATCCCCTGAATTTCAATTTGAAGAATCTTTTGAACAGATCGATCTGGGTGAACAGAGCGATCTGAGTAATGATTATTTAGAATCTGCAATTGAAAACGAGGCAAACTGGAATGTAGAATTTGCCAATGACGCAATTGGTAATGAGTCAGATTGGAATGCTCCAGTAGAAAGTGCCTTAGAAAGCGCATTAGCAGATCCTGAAAATCAACTTATTGATAGTATTGAAAATGATGCTGACTGGAGTGCCACTCTTGAAGCCGAGATCGATGCTGGCAATGATGCTTGGCAAGAGGATCTAGTGGATGACTATTTGCCACCGATCGAAGAAACCTCAGAGATTTTTAACGATGCATTGTTAGGTACTGTTGATAGCGGTTTCTCGGAGAAGTCACTTAATCCCTATACCCTAGTCCAAAGTGACAGCATGGCAGAGGCTGTTAATTTAGAAGTTCCATCGGTTGCCTACGATCAGTTTGTCGCTCCATTAGAAGCAACAGCACTAGATAATTCACTAGATAATTCTGACCAAAATTTTGATCGCCAATTTACTGATTTTAATGAATTTGCCGATCGCTTCGATCAGTTCGATCAGATTGATGAAGATATCAGTGCTGAATTTGAAAATAATGCTTTAAGCCTCTCCGAGCCGTCTCCCCCACCCTTGTCAGATTGGAAAAATAACAATCCACCTAACAACGAACAAATTACTGATTCCTATTATGCAGATGATTATGCAGATGACGACCTTGCTAATTATGTTGATAATGTCAGTGCCGATAGTTTTTCTGCCGCAATACCATCAGGACAGTTCGAGGATTATGACTTAGGAAATGAGAATAGCAATGAAAAGATTTCTGAATCACTAATAGCCGAAAGAGCTAATGATTTAGAGAGTATGCTAGATGAAAATTTTGATTTAGCTTCCTTTGATGAGGATAGTTTGCCCGAAATCCCTATGGCTGAATTTGGTCTTGGCGCTGTTCCCACAACACTCACCCCCAATCGCGCAAACTCTCCATACTCAGAAGATTCCTTTACTAACTCATCAGCATTCCCCCCACCTCCTTCCCTCAATTCTGTCAGTGTACCTCCTCCAGTAGATCGCTTTGAAGATGCTTTATTAAGTGAAAGTATTTTAGACAGCGATTTAATCAGTGGTAGTTATGAAGTAGATTTGCATGAAGAGGCTATGGCTAACGATTTACTCAATGGCTTTACTTCGCCATCAGGGGTATTTGAGGAGACTGTCTCGACTCCAACGAGGGTTCCTTCGCCACCTACAAATTTTGGAGCACCCTCAAATTTTAATCTAGGCACGGGTGATAGTGACTTTTTAGACGATTTCGACTTAGATAGTATCGATCCTACGGGTGGCGACTTTGATTCTAGTTTTCGTACTTCGTCAATATCTACGGGGCTAACGCCACCAATGCCTGCGCCAAAGTCAGTTGCGCCAATGCCTGCACCAATGCCTCCAAATCTTCCCCCTCTGTCAAAGCAAGAACCCACTTCTCCATCTCTCAATAATCCACCTCCACCACCTTTTTTACCACCCTTACCGCCAAAAAGAAATCCCCATCAGGGTGTTAATCCTAAACCTCCCTCAGCAGCCAATACCAGTCTTCCCCTACCTCCTACTAATCCTAGTCGAATGGCTAATAAGAAGGAAGAAGATGACTTCGATCGCTTCCATGCTCAGCCAAATCCGCAAAGTCGCAAACCAATCAATTCTATTGATGAAAGTTGGTCAGAGTTATTAGATGCTGATACAGTTCTATCTGGCGGAAGACCAACGACTGGCTCTTCTTACTCAGATACCAGCGGTAAGATGTCTTCGAGTGGAGGAAACTCGATGGGGAACCCCTCCTATGGTAGAGATAGAAACTCGGCTCATACCTCTAAACGCAAAGATACTAACTTGCCCGATTTTAACGACCTTGGTCTAGAAATCCATGATGACAATACTGATTGGTCTGGGTTACTGGATAGCGGAGATCTTTCAGATAACATCACAACGATCGGACCTCAGGGTACGCAAATGCCGTCCCGTAGCCGAAGCCTGCCTATATCTTCTCCCCGCACCGATGCAACAGGTGTAAGTGAGACGCGAGAAATCCCCCGCGATCGCCGTAAACCAGCCGCAAATTTTGGTGATTCGACGCAGGCGCGTATGGGTACGCCTCCCGATCAAATTGATTTCAACCGATTTACTGAGGAGAATTACGGAGCTTATGGTTATGAGCCACCCGCACCACCGCCAGCCCATAAGCCTGCGCCGAGTAAACCTAAAATGTCGATGCCAAGTGTTAGCTTGGAATCCTTATGGCAGGATTATCTTAAAATCCCTACGATTGGGCTAGGCGCGATCGCTGTAGTGTTTTTAATCTATGGTTTAGTCAATAGACCCATCTTCGACTTAGGTTTACGGTGGGGGCTATTCAAGGATGCAAAAGGGAAAGACTTCACGAATGCGGACTTTAAGGGAGCCAAACTGGATAACGTCGATTTCAGTAAAGCGACTCTTACAGGGGCAAAAATGCAAGATGCCAGTCTTGTCGGCGCAAATTTCCAAGATGCAAACCTTGATGGCGTGAATTTCACCAATGCCAACTTAAATAGAGCCAGATTAATCCAATCCAGCATAATTTGGTCGGAATTCAAAAATGCTCAAATGGTTCTTGTGGATTTGGGAGGTTCCGATTTAACTCGTTCTAATTTTATTGGCGCTAATATGGAGGGTGCGAACCTCAAGAATTCTAAAATTGGCGCTCAAGGCACGGAAAAGGCAACAAGATTTAGCCCCACAGTTCTTTTAGCTTGGCAAATCGTTAACGAGCCTCGCGAAGGTCGAAATCTGGCAGAGCAAGATCTGTCGGGATTGAATTTGAGCTTTACAAGTCTTAAACGAGCTAACCTTTCTAACGTTAAACTCAACTACACAGACATGACTAATACCGATCTGAGCGGAGCTAATCTCACTAGCGGTCAGGTCAATGGAGCCAACTGGAGTGGGGCGAAGCTGAATGGAATTAATCTAACAGGTGTTACTTTTGATAAGGCAAAACTTCCCAAAACCGATGAAGAGACAGTTTGTCCTAATGGGAAAAAAGGACCCTGTAGCTTTTAAGGGAAGTCTTTATAGGTGAAGGTTTGCCGTAAATAAACTTAAAAATCTAGAGGCTTTATCACTTGCATTGCAAGCGATAAAGCCTCTAGATTTTCTCTTATACCAATTCACGAAAGTGTGACAACACTTTCGTGAATTAAAAACTAAACCTATAGCTGCCGCCAGTTTTGTTAGGACAAAATCAAAACCCCAAAGAGAGTTGCCGCGCTCCGCGCGGCAACTCTCTTTGGGGTTGGCGGCAGCTATAGTTATACCAATTCACGCAAGTGTGACAACACTTTTATGAATTAAAAACTAAACTCAGTAAGGTTTTGAGATTTCCAAAATGGCGTTGCCATTTTGGAAATTGGTATAACTACAAAATCGAACCGACATTGTGAGAAGATTTAGCAGTTAGAAATACAGTTATGTTTTCGGCTAAACAGATCAATGAGATATTTGCTGCGTCGCTTGTTTACTTGGGTTGCGATCGCTCTGATTACAGTAACATCCCTATTTGCCTGTACCAATGGCAAAATCATCAATAACCGCAACAGATTAGGAATAAGCGATCGCACTGACGAACGTATCGTTATCGGCACGACTAGTAAAATCCGTACCCTCGATCCTGCCGATGCCAACGAGTTTTTTATTAGTAATATCTTTTACAACTCCCTCGAACGCCTATACACCTACAAAGAAGGCTCTAACGAGATCGTGCCCCAACTGGCGGTAGATATGCCAAAAGTTAGCGATGATGGCTTAATCTATACCGTGCCAGTAAAAACGGGGATCAAATTCCACGATCGCACTAATTTTAATGCCTATACGATGAAATTTGCTTTGGAACGTTTCATGAACTCCAAAGGAACGCCAGCATATATCTTGGGAGATGTCATCGATGCCATTTCCGCCCCGAACGAAACAGAATTGATTTTCAAGCTCAAAGAACCTCTCCAGTTTTTCCCTAAACTCTTAGCCTTCACAGGTGCTGCCGCGATTTCACCACAGGTTTACAAACATATCAAAGATGAGAAAACTGGCAAACTCTTGTTCTTACCCGATAAGTTGATCGGAACTGGTCCCTATCAAGTAACACAATTTGTTGAAGGTAGCTACTTACGCTTAGATGCATTTCCCGATTACTGGGGCAAGAAACCCGTAAATAGGGGCATTGACATTCAATTTTTCTCTTCTAATGCCAACTTACTCAATGCCTTTAAGACGGGTGCGATTGACATCGCTTTTCAAACACTCACGCCAACTCAGGTTAAGAATGTTGAAACCAATGCAAAAGCCAATGGCTGGACGATCGCTTCTGGTCAAGGAGCCACTATTCTTTACATGGTGCTAAATACACAGCAATCTCCACTCAATGATGTACGGGTGCGCCAAGCCCTAGCCGCAGCGATCGATCGCCCGCTGTTAGAATCACGCATATTTTTCAATCAGCGATCGCCTCTGTACAGCCTAATTCCCAGTGCCTTTGGCGAATCTATGCCCGTATTCGAGCAAAAATATGGTGATAATAATGGGAAACTGGCTCGACAATTACTGGAAACCGCAGGATATTCCAACGAAAAACCTGCGCAAATTACAATTTGGTATTCCCCAAAATATGGAGGCAATGGCGATCTCATTGCCAGCACTTTACGTGCTTCAATTCAAAAAAATGTTGGCAAAATCATCCAAATTAAAACCGAAAGGGTCGAAAACACCGTTGGCTATGCTTTCCTAGACAAGGGAGTGTACCCAGCATACTTACTCGATTGGGTACCTGATATTCTCGATCCCGATAACTACATCAAACCCTTTTTAGAATGTGAAGAAGCTGAAGGCGATCGTTGCAAAAAAGGTGGTAGCCAGTTTCAAGGCTCGTTTTACAATAATCCCCTAATAAACGATCTAATCGCCAAGGAAAGAAAAGAGCGCGATAGTGTTAAGCGATCGCAACTACTCCAAAAAATCCAAGAGATTTTGGCTCAAGATGTTCCCTTCATCCCACTATGGCAAAACAAAGAATATGCTTTTGCTCAAAAAGGAGTAGATGGAGTAAAGATCGAACTAAACCAGCAACTTCCCTATTGGAATATTTCTAAGCAATAATCTAATACCAATCCCCAAAATGGCGTTGCCATTTTGGGAATCTCAAAACCTTACTGGGTTTGTTTTTTAATTCACGAAAGTGTGACAACACTTTCGTGAATTGGTATAAGGGACTTGCCACCAAGAAATAGAGGTGCGGGGCAAAGCCCCGCACCTCTATTTCTTGGATGGGATTGGTCATAGCATCTTATGGCTCCTGATGTAAAACTAGAAATTAGCCCCCTCGTTGAAATCGACAAGCTCGGAATGCGATCGATTCGTTCATTGATTCGTTTCGCTGATTGTCAGTTGGTAAGAGCTAGATTCTCCATTCATAGTACCAACCCAGATCTCATATTTTCCTGCCATCCAAGCACCTGACAATTCGGGATTTTTGCCACTACGACAGTAAACACCATCGGGTCCTTGGACGAGCAGGGAAAGATTGCGATCGCTAATTAACTTCAATGCTAAAAAACCAAAGTTCTTTTGTAATGTCAAAGAATGATTAGCAGACTGCTGTGTTAAACCTTGACATTGTCCATTAGCTTTGCGGTTAACAACTGACTGCAATGGTAAACCTCCACTTGCATTCCCAGTATAAACCTGAGGATCGGGAGTGAATTTCGGGGAGATCGGTCTTAAGGCTTCCTGACTCATCGCAGGGGTCGCGGATAGAAAAATTGCTATTAGGGAGTATCCCAATACAGCGATCGGTAGTTTCAATAATTTCATTTTTGACGTATTTCACTTAAAGACAATGTGTAACCAAAGGAATGGTTAATATTTTTAGAACCAACCCAAACCTGATAAATTCCCTTAGGTAAACGGCGACTGGCTTGAGGATTGCGTCCACCAGCCTCACCGTTAGCACAAATGACAATACCATTTGGTCCTTTAACCAACATCGTAGGCTCATCATTAATATTGCTTGTATAAATTAAAAAATCCATTAAAGGAAAAGTTTCGGTCAAAGTAATCGTGTGATTGGGTTTAGCATTGGAAAAGCCGCGACAATTATCAGCAATTCCTGCAATGCTGGCAATACTGACATTCCCCCCAGCGTTTCCGTCTAAAGTGGCAGGATCAGGGCGAAAATTACGTCCAAGCGTGAGCGCACTTTGAGCAAAGCTAGGTGTAACGTTCGTCAAAGTTATGGCAATACCTGCTAAGGCTCCCCAACCTAAATTAAAGATGTTGGAATGACCAATTTTAAAAACGTTCATAACTCACTCCATGTAGGATGCATTAGCAACGTAGATGCATTTCAAGTGTATTGTTTGGGATTCATGTTGCTAAGGATCATGACCAAATTACTGCCAATCTTGTTCCTAAGGATAAGTTTATAGCGATTCTTGAATCTGGGTAAAGAGATTTTTGGCAATTTCTAAAATTTAGGCAAACAACAAACCAGAAGCATATATAGCTACCTCCAGTCTTATTAGGACAAAATTAAAACCCAAAATCATGTTGTCGCGC
>NZ_LIRE01000144.1 GCF_001402795.1 Pseudanabaena sp. 'Roaring Creek' | reverse complement strand
AATCCCCCCCGTTAAGTTCAAGTTTCCTGCCACATCATAGGCAACAATTCCTCCCGTACTTCCATTCCAATAGGATGATGTTGCAGATCCTAAAGTCGCACTCGAATATTGCGGTACTCTCACGACTTGATAGGTTTGTTGTCCTTGACTTGCCGTCGCTGCGGCACTCACATAGCTATTGATCAGTCCTCCTCCGTTCGTGCCTTTGATCGGGACTGAGCCTCCACTCACTGCCCCTGTTGCTACTACATATTCATAATTCCCCGCACTCCCACTTAAATACCCACTCGCTCCGTTCGTTGGTTGTGTTCCCCCTGCTACTAAGGCGGGTACATCTCCTCCTACTCCATCCCCATACGCATCCGTGTTGGTGGAGTTGATCGCTGCGTCTTGGGTTTGGATAATCAACAGCAAGTCCCCTGCGGCTATATCCGTTGTGGCTCCATTGATATCTTTTGCGCCGACGGCAATCGATGTTGCTCCTGCTGTTACCGTCGATACTCCTGGATAGTAGGTGTTGATGATCCCTGCGGGTGCTCCGACTCCATCCTTCCCTGGGACTCCACATAGCGCTGGTGCTGTTTGGGCGTTTGCTTCCTCAATTATTGATGGTATTTCTATTCTCTTTAAATTTCCACTCTTAAATATCTGGGGAAACGGGATGGGGAAAAAAGAAATCATCACAAATATGCTAGCGATCGCGATCGCTAGCCATTTTCGATATCCTCGCAGAATTAGCTTCTGTATAGACTTGCTGATGTTTCTTAGTAGGTTATATCGTGAATGCATAATTATTTTCGCTGGGAGGATAGCAATAAATTAGGAGTTAGCGAGGAGAAATTAGAGCGGTTATGGTCGATCCAAGATGTTTATTTACTTTCTATCTGTAAATCTTCTTCCTGTTTCTCAAAGATGATTTCAATATCTCGATAATCCTTAAAATAAATTTCGACGCGCCGATCGCGGGCATAGTCAGTAATTTGATTGCCCTGTGAAGCTAGCTGAGTTTCACCGAGCGATCGCACAGTCATGCGTTCGGAAGCGATGCCCCGTCGCATTAGATAGTTGCGAACGGAACGCGCTCGCCTAAAGCCAAGCTCAAGATTATAGGCATCGCTAGCCCTAGGATCGGTATGTCCAATCAGGGTAATAACGATCGTCGGATATTGTTTTAATACATCAGCGATCCGATCCAGAACTTTAGCGCTGGTGGGACCGATCTCGGCACGATCGAGCGCAAAGTGAATTTGACGGGGCACAGATAAAACGATCGGGTCAGGCGATGGCGGAACCTTTACAACCTGAGGCGGTGTCGTACAAACAGGAGTTACGGCTGGAGGGAGAGGGAGCGCAGGCGCTGATAGATCGGGATTGACAATGCGAGCATTGAAGGCTGGTTCAGAAGTACCATATTGCGAATCGGTAGCGATCGCGCTGATAGTATCCCCTACTCGCACATTTTTGAGAGAAGTCCCAAACTTACCATTGGCATCGGTTTTAACCGTGGTCAGGTATTCGCTAAGGGAGCCATAGGGAAGATTGGGATCGATTTTGCCAGTGACTCGATAAATATCGACTTCGGTATCAAGATCGGCAGTACCGTCAATATTGACTTGGTTAGAGGAAAACATCGGAAAGGCAGTAGCAAGAAAAGTAGGTGCATTAATTGCCCCATTAGCCGTATCGACGCGCCGAAAATAGGAGTCACGGGGAAGATTAATCCCATCTCCCGTCATGAAATCGCGATCGCTAATATGCCGCTGAGAAATCAGATCGATACTCAATCCCTTTAAAGCCGTAAAGGTGTTCCTGCGAATGAGATTGCGATCGCTTTTAGGAAAAGCGGCGATCGCCACACCCGAACCATTTTGATTGCTAATTTCGTTATTAGTCACCCGATGGTCGTTGCCCATCAGATAGATTGCCGCATAGCTAGTACTGCGATCATTAAAGAGAATGCGGTTATCTTCAATGGCGATCGCCCCAGTAGGCTTAAAAAGATATATCCCACTACCATCATTAGCGCAGAGGGTATTGCCCTTGATGCGAAGATTAGCAACTTCACCTTCTAGATAAATACCGTGGGGCATACCATCAAAACCATTATTGGTAATGGCATTTTCGAGGATTTGGGTTCCCGTCGCCTTTACCGATGTGACAATACCGCTGCCCTCATGGTAGGCAATCCGATTGTGACGAATCACCGCATCGCTACTATTAAACAAATAAACGCCAAAACTAGAGGTTCTTTTCGGCATATCACCCGTAGGAGGAATACCCAGCCAGTTTGCTTCGAGATTCACCCCTTGAGGCACATGATTGCTGTCATAGAAAGGAGCATTGTTGGCTGGCTGCTGCGTAGTGTCGGGCGGGGGAGCCTGATGGGAAATAAAAATATCGGCGGAGGGAGTGGTCGTGGGTACGGATTCGATCGCATTAAATCCATAGAGACTTAATCCTTTGATTGTCACGCCATCGGCAACGATCGTCAATCCTCGCAAAATCTCGACCCCCTTGGCAGGGGCGATCGCCACAATCGGCTGGGGAATTGCCACTTCTCGGGCAAAGGACATTTGAGCGTCGTAGCCAGACTGGGTAGTACCATCTACGATTAGGTTTGGACTGGTGATATCGGGTAGGGCTTTGCGTAACTTGATCGTCGTGCGATTAGGCGGCAAATTAAAAATAATCCGCGAACCTTTGGCATTGGCGGCTAGCGGCTTAATTTGAGCGCGTTCGGACTCGCTGAGACGATCGATCGATAGACTGCCATTAGCGATCGCCATTGCCTCGCGAAGGGTCATTTCGTTATTGGGCTGGATCTCGTCATCGCGATCGCTATTAACGGTAATTTGGTAATTAGGGCTAGAAGTTTCCGCGATCGCGAAATCACTGCTACCGAATACCATTCCCTCTACAACTATCAAACCGATAGAAGCTATCAATACTGCACCTACTTTTCTCGCGCTTACTTTTCTAATGTTTAGTTTTCGCATAGTTTCTAATTTTTTAGATTTGAGAGCCGTTCGGGATCGATCGCAAAGCCACTTTTCTCAGTTGGACTGAGACCAATCGCTCGCAGGAATGCGGTAGTGGTATCACCCTTATTGGTTAATAAGAAGTTAAAAGCAGTAGCAAGACGGCGATCGGCGCTACTAGCAACAGGCTCGCTGCCTTTACTTTCGTTATTATTAGAGAAATTGGCGGACGCATTCTCATTACCGATCAACTTACTCAAGAGTTGAGTCGGAGAAGATTCAACGGCATAACTCAATAAGATATTGCGAGAAACAGCCGATCGGGCAGGATTTTCAGGCAGGGCGATCGCCAAGAGCGAATCCGTTAATGCGGGTAGTTGACTTAACAACGGGGCAAATCCAAGATTGGATATTTGGATGGAATTGGTAATTGCTGGATTGAATTGGGGGTTAAGTTGAGGATCGGCAACTGTGCGCTCGAGCCAATCAGATACGCGCCGATCGGCTTCCAAAAAGAGCGACAGGGGTAAGGTGGCATTGGTGGAAACTGCCAAGGATGGAGATTTGCCTGCTGCTTGAGCAATTGGGGCTTGCGCCGTTGCTGCTGGAGCCGTCGGGACAGAAGCAATATTGGAATTACCATCATCCTGACTGAGGGAGATATAGACCTGAGAGATATCTTTACTATCGGCATTGACACTACGAGCGCTTAATAAAATGCGATCGGAACTCACGCCCTTATCTAGTAAATAACTCCTAACAGCGAGCGCTTTCAGCGCTCCGAGATCCTGACCTGCGGAGGCACTCAAAACAGAATTAGACTGTATTTCAAATAGAAGGTTGGGATTGGCATTTAACCGTTCGATCGTGCGATCGAGCGTGGCATAACTCAAGTCGGCGATCTTGCCATCATTCCCCACGTTCACCGCCACCGATACGTTAGGAACTTTTCCGCTCGCGGAATCAGAGGGGCTCGCGCTAGCTTGGAGGATCGGCGATGCATTGGGCAAGAGTGCTTGTAAAAACTCCGCCGTTGGCGAATTCGATGCCATTGTCTGCAATCTAGTCGCGATCGCATTAAATACATCAGCCTTCCCACTAATCGCAAAACTGACGGGGGTCGCCTTAACATCAGTATTGCTCGCCGAACCAATCAGTTCGGTGCTATTGATCGGAACACCCCCTAAGGAGCGTAAGGTCATCTGACTGTTAGCCACGCCGCGATCGAGCAAATACTTCCTCGTCGCCATCATCCGCTTAGCTGCGAGATTATCTCCCGAATTCATTTCCGCCAGCGAACCAATATATCCGCGAATATCAAGGGAGAGATCGTTATATTCCCTCAAAATCGCAACAAGATTTTCCAAAATCGCAATATCAGAGATCGCTAACTCCGCATTATTACCTTGACGGTTCTCTGTAAAGGTGAGCGATCGCGCTACATTAAGACTGATTACCTGTGGAGTCGGTGGCGTTGCTACGGCTGCTACTTTCGGTGCTTGGGGAGAAGCAGTAGCCACAGGGGTTTGCGGATCGATCGGCTCCTGTTGCTGGCGAGGGGGAGTCTTCTGCAAGCCAAAACCATCAAACAATTCGTTCAATTTCACAGTGATACCAGCATATAACCCACCTGCCGAGCGCGTACCGCTAAAATCGCGATCGGCATTCACGGCACCGCTACTATAGCCCGCAGCTAGACGCAAATTTGGGGTCAGATAATAACCCACCTCACCCACTAATCCCATTTCGCTATAATTTGCCGTCGGTTGATTGAGAAATCGCGTTTCACCAACTAACTCGACGTTATAGCCAGCACGGTAAGTCACCCGAAATTGCGTCAGGTTAGTTGCCGATACCGCCGTAAAATCCGAAGCGACATTAGTCGTACTATTGCGTAAAGCTAACTTACCGTAAAATTCCCATTGCCAGTTGGGCGCGTAAATACCTTCTAAAGCCAAGGTATAGTCGTTATAGCCCGTGCCGCTACCAAGGAGCAGTGAATCAGGCACAATGCTAGGGTTTTGACGGTATTCATACCGCAGCAATAGATTAAATTTATCATCATTAGGATCGCGATAGGCAAGCCCAACCTTGAGGCTGGAAATCGTGCCTAATCCCACAATTGATTGATTTGCGGCACTGGATTGCTGGTAATTAAATAGCATGGTCAGAGCAGGAGAAAGTTTCCCCAAAGCCGAAGCTGTAACTACAGTATTACTGCTACTGCTATTACTACGATTCTCAAATTTGGCACTTGCTTTAAAATCTGGATTATCCGTATATTCAAACCCAATATTGTAACTATCGCCATTCTGCAAGGTCAGAGAGCTAGAAGATTGACCGACCGCAAAGGGTTGTAAAAACGATGTCCCCGTAGTCGTAGTCGTTCCAAAACTACCAAATATATGTTCGTAGCCAAAATTTAAACGCACTCCAGGCAGTACTTGCCAGCGTTGGTTCAACCCTAGGGAACCTTGGGTAGTTGTCGCATTATTCGCTCCACCTACTAAGGAGTAACGTCCCGTAAAGGTGGTATCGGTACCGAGTTTGTATTCTCCTAACAGATCGGCACTGGTAATCGAATTACCTGCAAGAGGACCTGAGTGGAACCATTGCTGCCCCAATCGCGCTGTCAACCCTTGGAAAATAGTCCAATCTAAAGCTAAGACACTGCGATCGGGAATAACAGCATCGGAACTGGAGGAAAGACTAACTTCATTTTGGGCAGTAAGTTTGACATTATCGGCAATGGGCACGCTTAAACGCGATCGCAACTGCGTCGAATTCCCCGATAAGGTACTGGGAGAAATCCGATCTTGGCGATCGCGAAACAAGAGATCGAGATTAAGTAGCGAAGAACCGAGATTTTGCTGGAGCCCCAAACTAATGGTACGAAGAGAATTGTCTACAGCCGATCCTGGAGTAGCCTGCTGCCCGACATTGAGAAGATCGGTAAGCGAGGTTAAGGGACGAGGAGCAACGCCAAGGTTTTCTTCTTGGTCATAGGTAAACTTAAAGATAGTCGTGGGACTAACCTTCGCATTTAATTCCGCTCCATATTTAGTTTGTCCTGGCACAAAACTGGTCGTAGCATTATTCGCAAACCCAGTTTCCGCTTTTCGATAATAAAGCTTGCCAATAATATCCGAACTTAACTCGCTGTTTAACTCAAAACGGAGGGCTGTACCAGTAATATATCCATACAACTCCGAATCATTTTGCGATCGCGCATATTCCGCAATCAACTGGGTCTTTTCACCAAAAGATATTAGCGCATTCGCTCCATACAGGATGAAGTTGCGAATGCCAAGGCTCTCTTTAAAGTAATTGGCTCCGATCCAACTCGGTTGATTTTGACTGCGATTGAGATGATAGCGTAGTTGACCGCCATAGATGCTGCTATCGCCCCCAACCTGCTCGTTTTGATAGGTAACGACGATCTGGCGGCGCAAAAGCTGCCCAGAATCACCTATTTCCGTTTGTAATAATGGCTGACGGAAGAGAAGAGAACCATTGTCATAGTTAATATCGTAATCTTTACCACGGGTTAACGATTGACTGGAAATCACCGTTCCCGCACTAAAGAAATCAACCAACTCCACAAAGACATTCTCACTACCTTCGATCAGCAAGCGCTTTGACAGAAAATAAGTGCCACTCGTACCATTAGGAGCGATCGTATCGCGCTGAAAGGACTTACCGACATTGCTATAAAAGCCCGTAATCTGTACATCGCCGATATTAAAGTTACCTTTAAACCCTTGCAATTGCCTCGAAATCCCGCTAAATTGCTGCGATCGCGAAGTAAATTCATCCGTAGTGAAATTTCCCCACATGAAGTAATCCGTACTCGCTCCCTTAACAGGAGAATTACGCTCAAAGCGCAAATATAAGCTGTCATAGGATGGCGTAGTCTTGGTAGAAGTAGAACTATCTCCATAAACGGGATACTGCGAATCGCAATATTGTGCCGTACCCGATAAACTACGATTGCCAGCACAGTCTTGATTGAGACTGCGATTGCTGTTGTATGCGCCTGTAAATAACCACTCACCAATCCGTCCTGTACCAAACACCGCCCCATAGAGATCGACTTGGGTATTATTGTTGAGATCCGTAGGTAAAAAATCGCGCAAGCTGCGATAAAAATCAGTACCCCTAGCCCCAAAGCGCAGATCGATAACCCCAGTCACCAGAGAGGGACGGAGATCCGTTTCAAATAAAACTTGGGTAAAGGCTTCCATTTTGGCATTAGAAGCGCGGATCGTCACCGTTCCCGTTTTTAAACTCGATCGCAACTGAGCCGTAAATCTTCCCTGCTTAGCGCGGACTTGAAATCCTGGCTGTTCGGGCGAAGCATCCGTACCAATTAACTCACCGTCACTAGCTTCTAAAGTGACCAAGTCATCCCAATTAGAGCGATTGCCATCGGCATCGACCAATTGCCCTTCAATAGTGACATTGGAACGCCCATCAGCAGGAACGCGGGATTCTAAAGTACTGACTACTAATTTTACGGGCTTACCTCGGACTTTTAAGCTCATCGAACTGGCAACCGATCCCGTACCAGCTTCCTTCACCACAATTTGGTTATCGCCAGGCTGTAAAGGAACACCGTACCAAGTTTGTGTAACTAATTTATTAGTTTCATCTAACTCCGAACGACCAATTAAATTAGGGTTGACTGACTGCCCATTCACTACAAGTTCAATTTTAGTATTGGCAGGCATCTGGATCGTAACCGTCGCCGCAGGGACATCCAAAACAGTCCCCACCGTAGGCGAGAGAATCACAATCCTTGGCAGCACTTGCTCGGCGGGAACGGCAGTATCAGCGACTTTGCCATTCAAGGAACTGCTAGTTTTAGAGTCCAATCGATTAGGGTTTGCTGTCTGCAAAGGAACTGCATCAGTCCTATTGGGAATTGCTTGAACTTGTTTATCCAGGGGAGATGCTATGTTGGCATCGGTTTTGGCATCGGTTTTGACATCAGCTTTAGCATTAGCTTTGACATCAATTTTGTTTTTATCAGTTAATGATTCTTGATGATTAATATCTAAATCTTTTGTTGGCAAATCGGCAATTAGTTCCGCCTTCACAGTTGCGGACATCAATAACAGCAAAATCTGTGGCAATACCACAATCCCTAATTTACCAAGAGGTATAGAAATACTTTTCACTACTTAGAACCTCCTTTTTCGGTTGTACCAATACCACGCGCTGCAGGAGTCAAAGCGAAGTTCACTCTACTTAACGAACCAGGAGCCAGTTTTACCAACCGCGATTGACTGTTACGCTCGATAAAATATAGATTTGGTGCAAGGGTATAACCAGGAACCGAGGTCAAGTCGATCGCTAAAGTACGACTGCCTGAAAGAACGTTACTGAGAGAAAATAGTCCATTGGCATCCGTAACAATCCGAGTACCATCATCCATATAAATCACCGCGTTGGGAACTCCTGGTTCGCCTGGTTGTTGTTCGCCATCAAAGTTTTTGTCAACAAATACACGTCCGATCAAAGTACCGCAATCCGACAATAGCCCTGGGCGAATTCTCAGAGCAAAGGAGACGGGACCATCACGCACAACCTGTTGATTATCCGCACGAATACCCGATACTGATGCTTGATTGATTCCATTACCTCGAATCGCATCATTGGTAAGCTGGGCTGCATAGACGATGTTCAGAGCGAGATTATCTGAAGCCTTAGGAAGAGCGACATTGGGAGTGAAGGTCAAGCTTCTACCATTTTGTACCACCCCTAATGTCACGGCATTTGAGCCAAGGGCAGCGCGGGCGGAACCATTGACATACTGGAAGCCTAAGGGCAAATTATCCGTAATCGAAGGCTGATTAATTGGCGCAGAAGAGAGGTTTTGAATAGCTAAACGATAAATAACCGTGTCGCCTGGTTCGGCAGCTGCGCGATCGCCTGTTTTCAAAATTTGAATCGCTTGTGCCTCACATACACCAACCTTAAGGTTAACTGCCACAGCTAAACTCAAACCTACCGTCGCCGCATTGGTAATATCAATTACTCCATTTAAAGAAGTCGCTCCACTCGATGCCGAAATTGGATTGCCATCCAAAGAAGTAGCCGTATAACTCACTACATTGCCATTTCGCGCTGTGATCGTCAATTTGATGCGCCTGCCACCTAAATTGGAGTTCGCTGGCTGTTTCACCGCCAAAATATATTCTCGACCCACATCCACTTGTCCTCGATTAACATCAAGCAAAAAGTTAAACTTACCCTTATCACTAGATGTCAAGAAGAAAGGATTGGCATTATAGAAATTCGGATCTAATCCAGCAATCTTGCCACCACCTGCTTGGCTGGGAGGTACGGTAGCAGTTAAAGAAACTGGTGAACCTATATCACCTGTCGAATTGAGCAATTCGTACAAGCCCACACTAAAACCCGTATAATCGCTCAATAAACTGCCATCACAAGAGGTCAGAAGACCAAAGGGATCGACTAAGGAATTTGACGCTGCCGTTGGGTTGACTGTTGTTGACGAAGAATTACCTGAGAAAATATTGCCTGCTGCATTGGTATAACTGTAGGTAGCGGTATTCTGAATTGGAGTTTTCGTCTGCGCTTGGCTAGCATTACTTACTTGAACGATCGCGCCAAACAGAAATACGGCAGTAAGGTTGAGACTATTTCGCAGAAAATTTTGTTTTATCGTCAGACTTCGAGTTTTCATCTTCAACAGTTAACCTTAATGACCGAACATTTTGATCTAAAAAGCTGGATCTAATTTTTTAATCTAATTTTTTTAATCCTTTGTCGATCGAATGACTGATGGTATTCAACTATTCGATCGATCGGGATATATTGATTTGCCTCTAACGAACCCGAACTTGATAGGTGGCGTAGGTAATAGTCTTAGCAGGAAAGCTATCACCAAATCTCCATCGAACATTCGTGTACATACTATCAGGTGCGGGACGATTTACAATCTCCCCATTGTCTAATTTGACCCGAATCGTCGGATTATCACTATAGGTTTTACCTCCGTCAATGCTGTAGTCTACCTTTGCGCCTTGAAGAGTGGGCAAGGTTGCCGAGCCTAAAACATAAATCGAAGACTTGGGAATAGGTTGAGTGACAACCAAGTTTTTAATTTGCCGATCGCTAATATTGCTAGCAGTTACCACATAGCGAATACTTTCTCCTGGAAGCAGAGATGCGTTCGTGGGTAGAGGTTTCCATGCCACTTGTCCTGAAGCGATCGCTACAACCGACTGCCTTTCAGCGACAAGCTTGAGTTGAATTGGGGCTTGTTGCTGAGATGATTGAGCAAATACTGGTTCGCTAGACTGGGAACTAGCAAGCCCTGGCATAACACCAGTAAAAGGAACAGTGGATAAAAGAGCGATCGCTCCAATTCCAATTAAATTCATACGTTGCATCTTGATCACCTAATTTATAACAATAAGCATGGAATTTAAGAATTAGAATGAGAGTCATTCTAATTCTTAAATTCAGAGCGATTATCTAGTTCACCTTACGTTGGAAATTAAAGGTTCTGGATACCCCAGGAGCAACCGTACCAGTAACGGTATCGATGTACTTGGTGACATCGGTAGTTGCAGTGGTGCCAGTCTGATCGCCACTAGCAGTAGTACCCGCAGTACCACTAAAGAAAGTGATCGTAGAAGCACCAGAATCCTTAGCGGAACCAACAATGTTACTAGTATCAATTTGACCATTAGCATCATTGTCTTTTGCCCAGTTATTGGGAGCTGTAACACCATCTTCCGTAATAACCACCTTGCCAGCATTCAGAACCACATTTCCAGTTCCCGCCGCCAGATCGGAAATATTGGTATAGATAATTTGATACTCAATGATGTTACCAGGGGCAGGTTTCTTGGCTGTAGTACTAAAGGTTCCGTCAGTACCCGACACCGCAGGACCAGTTCCTTGTAAAACCCTTGACTGTTTTACAAGTTGCAGGAAGCCCGTATAAACGCGATCGATAGTAATGTTTGTAGCCGCATCATCGGGTAACCCATTACCATTGGCATCAACAAAAGCAGTGATTGGCACGGGGAAACCGCGTTGAACCGTTGTGATACCTGCACCCTGAGCACTACCATCTGTCGAAAGAGGAGTTCCAGATGGCAGATCGACACTGACCCCATAATTAGCGGAACCAGCCCCATTCGCAGGCACTGCCGCCGCAGGAATTTGCACTGGGTTTGTGGCACTAATGGGGTTACCACCAACAGTACCAACTCCTGAAGTAAAGGTAAAGACTCCCGTACCAGAGTTGTAGGTATAAGAAGCCGATATACCCTGATAGGACACAGTTACGACAGTTCCATTAGGCAGATCGGTCTTGGTTGCTGGTGCAGTCGGAATCAGAGAAATATTACCCGCTGTCGTACCGTTATTCTGAACAGTATTAGTAAAGGATACAGGAGCAGGATCGATGGTCGTTCCAGGTGCCGTATTAGGTGGAATCAATGCCGACTGATTGGTAAAGTCATCGTTATTGCTCGTCGGTCCAACGGCAGCAGGAGCACCACTAGGACCATTCAAAACCGAACTAGCAACAGGCGTTGTAATCGTAGTTGCATTAACATTACCAAGAGGATTTTTGGTACCAGTATTATTATTTCCTGTATCAATATTAGTCGGTGTAGGTGTACCGGAATAGAATCCACTATCGGTCGTAGTCGGGAAGGTACTCGTACCAGGATTGAAATTATCTGGGTTTTGGTCACCTGAGTCGTCATAGATCTTCGTAGTCGGATCGCCCACAGTAGTACCCGCCACCTGAGCAATGTTATAGATGGTGGTCGGACTAGCTGTCGCTCCAGTTGTCTTGACTTGGATATTAAAACCTGTAACTGTCGCTCCAGTTGCTACTGAGGTAATCAGAGCAGGATTGTTAACAAAACCAACTCTGGTAACCGCAGTTAAGCCTCCACCTGGAACAGTCGTAGTCCATGTAGCCGCATCAGCATTAGTAGTAACAGGAGTGGTCGTATAAACCACGATCCAGCCCGCAGGAGGAGTCGGCGCAACGTTAAGTACAGTCTTTGCGGGAATCGCATCAGAGACCAAGATCCGCGTAACGGTGGAACCATCCAGCGAGATACTTGTCCCAGCCAATCCCGCAGGGGAAATACCCGTACTAGTTACGTCATTACTCTCAACCCTCAAACTCAACCCATAGGTCAACAAATCATCGGTCAGAGTCGCAGGAGTACCCGCATTACTATAGGCAGTCTGAGTTTTCAGAATAGTTGCTAAAGCTCTTGTTTTAGCAGCACTGTTAACGGTCGTCGTCTGAGTAGCACTGGCTTCCCTCACGCCATTGACTGATGGACCATTAGGATCGGGAGTAGGAGCGACTGTATAAATATCACCACCATCGGCAATCCGTGGCTGGTTTTGAGCATCCCCAGGGGTTTGTCCCAATCTATCGGTAATGACATCCCCCGCATTAGCTCCCGCCTGAACGGTAACTGGTACCCTTACTAGCACAGTGCCGTTAGGAGAGATCCCCGCTGTTGTCAGTCCAGCAACGGGAACGTTTGTCCAAGTTGCCCCTCCATCAGTACTATATTGCAGTTGACCGCTTGCAGGTGTAGTACCAGTTTTATCAACAGGCAATACTCCAGAGACAGTAGCTGGTCCCGTTGTTGTTGAAACATTGGGAATCTGGAATCTGGTAAAATCATTACCCACGTTGGTAACGGTGTAGGTAAATACCAACACATTCCCTGGCTGAACGGTACCGCCTGGGGTAGTCTGGTTGGTGAATCCCGAGCCAGTCACCGTAATACCTGCTACTTCTGCTACAGTTACGGTAACCGTGTTGGATGTAGTATTAATAGGACTACCTGGGTTGTTCGGATCTTCATAGGTACCCGTTGCCGTATTCTGAATTGCTGTTCCAGCAGCAGTTTGGGGGACACTTTGCGCGAGTGTGGTTAGTGGAGTTAGTAGAGATATTCCCCCAATCGTTAATGTCGCTGCAATCAACCGATAGTATGAAGCAAGCGGATTTATTTGTTTACTATATTTAGGCATGTGTTCAGGGGTTCCTCACTAAAAGGGGATGCATTTCTTTCAAAGAAATTCAAATCACGAAAGTTAAATTACCCATTTCTAGAATGAACCATGTCATCCTTTTATATTCAACTAAAACTCACTCAAAACATAGGCAATCTAATTATGCTGAAAAATACACAATATTTAAGCATAAAATTTGCCGAACATCTTCTTGATAAGCTTTAAAGAATATAAATAGGAATGAGATTTAGATCATAAAAGACAGATTGGTAATGTAGGAAATAAGTATACTCTGAGGGGATTTCTACTCAGTCTAGATTAAATGTGGGGATACAAATTATAAATAGACCTAACTAGCTGACGTATATTTCTTATGAATGTTGAATCTATAGTACCCAAAACTTTCTACATATCCTCTATCCAGCGGCAATACCTATCAAGTATAGCTGGATGCTGTAGATCTATTGGGCAAGAATGATTCTCTAACGTCAAGAGTTTAAAGTCTCATCTAGATTTCACTGGACACAAAAATACTATATCGTACTACATAATAAATTATCTTATAGTAGAACTATGGAATAGTGCAATACGTTAATCTGAATTTAATCTCAACACCTTTCTGGATAAGCTTTAGAACAAATCCGCATCAAAATATTATTTAGATATTATTAATAAAGATATTATTTGGATATTCTAGAACAAGAGATATTTTTTACTCAAAAGACTATTGATTAGTAACTAGCTTAGTAACTAAGAGCGACTAAAAACCAAATAATTTCAGCAATAAGTAATCAACAACTAATAGCAATCGTGGCAAGTAGCGAGAATAAACGCATACGAGATGAATTTGAAAGGCTTGCTACCACATAGCTATGTAAAGATTTTGGTATCAGATCGTTAAAAAGCTGAATAATATCTAGCAAATTTGACCTCACCAAGGATGAATCCTTAAAAATCTGTTCTATCTTTTCCGACCACAAGCTTATGAGGCTTAAATCTTGAGTTAAATCTGGTAAATCCATTAGGATTTTGCTGCTTTCGTTAAAATTTTGGATCGAGACATTATAAAGAGCAACTAATAATGAAT
>NZ_LIRE01000143.1 GCF_001402795.1 Pseudanabaena sp. 'Roaring Creek' | reverse complement strand
GGTATGCTCTTCTGGTTTTTAAGTTTACTTATACCTAGCTACTTACAGTTAAATAACGTGAATTCAGGATAATTTGAAACGGGCTTTGAGAAAGGGTTGGCTACGCCAACCCTTTCTCAAAGCCCAAAAGTAAAAGCCTTGCTACGCAAGGCTTTTACTTTTGGGCTTTGAACATTTGCCAGCTTAACCCAAACTGACGTTAATTATGCACTGGGAACAGCGTAGCTTAATACAAATAGGGTAACGCATGATTACAGTTTTCCCATACATCTTTCAGGTTTTTGGTTGGGCAGAATCCCCATATAGCTGCCGTCACTGGACATAGCACAAATCAAACCCGAAGAATTGAGTGGCGGTGCTTCGCACCGCCACTCAATTCTTCGGGTTTATGTCCTAGTACACTTGGCGACAGCTATACTTCACATTTTTGGGAATTCTATTTATAATATGAGTAGATACCCATTAAGTATTATTACTGTCTCGGCTTTCAAATTTATCGCACAAGCATGAGACTGAAATGTGTCCTACCTACATTGCATACTTGCAAACACTTTTCTCTTAATGCGCAAACCTTAAACCCTGCGATTATCCGAAATCATAAATTAATTCCTATAGGAGGCAACCAAATCTATGGCTACCGAAACTATTACTCGTCCTGAAACCATACGCAAAATTGCACCAAGATATCGCGTGCTCTTACATAATGACGATTACAATTCTATGGAATATGTAGTGCAAACCTTAATGCAAGTTGTCAATGGGTTAACCCAACCCCAAGCGGTAGATATTATGATGGCAGCCCATGCCAGTGGTTGCGCCCTAGTAATTACTTGTGTACAGGAACATGCTGAGTTCTATTGTGAAGGGTTACAAAGTAAGGGTTTAACTAGCACAATCGAACCAGAGTCATAGGTAAGGGCAATTCATAAATTTCCTATATATAACAGCTTTAGCTGCTTACAACACCAAGAAGAGAATGGCAGCGCAAAACGCCGCCATTCATCATATAGCTGCCGTCAAATGTATCAAGCCATAAAGCCCAAAATAATGTTGCCGCGCTCCGCGCGGCAACATTATTTTGGGCTTTAATTTTGTCCTAACAAGACTGGCGACTGTTATCGCTCTCAGCAATGGATAGAGAACAGGTAGGATGGTTATTACCAATCCTACCTGTTTTTTTATTGTGAATCGCGATCGCCTCAATTCCTATGCAGCCCCCATCCGTATCCTACTTTTTTTAATAACTTTATTGCTGCTCTGGCTACCAATCGCGGCTCCGATGTATTTAATTTGGGGAGAAGCCGTCGGCGTTGGTTTAACAATTTTGTTGTACTGCGGATTTTTGGGGTTAATTTGGGGATGGGGGCACAAAATCGCCAAATATTCACATCCTTACCGCTATTACGGACTGTTATTTACCAAAGAAAATGGGCGGGATTTTTTGCTGGGATTGGGATTGGGCTGTGTAACCCTTATTATTTTTTTTAGCTTGCAAGTGAGTCTGGGATGGCTGGTATCGCAAAGTGTCGATTGGCGGAATCCTTTGCCTGCAAGACTATTACCAGCGATCGGATTGTATTTTGTGGATTGGCAAGGAGCGATCGCGCCTGGGTTATTAACTTCAGTGGGAGTAGGATTTGCAGAAGAAATGTTGTTTCGGGGTTGGATTCTATCGGAGTTAGAGCGGGATTATTCGCCAAAAGCCGCCTTACTCGGTTGTAGTTTCGTATTCGCAATCTTGCACTTTATCAAACCCCTAAACGTAATTTTGGCGACATGGAGCCAGTTTCTAGGTTTAGTCATGCTCAGTATTGCTCTTGTCCTCGCCAGACGTAGATGTAACGGCAGGCTAGGAATATCCATCGGTCTACATGCGGGTCTGGTCTGGTGTTACTACATTGTCAATACGACACATTGGCTAGCGCCGACAGGGATAGTTCCTGAGTGGGTTACAGGCATTAATGGCAATCCGATCGCAGGGATCATGGGAATTGCGTTTCTCAGTGCGATCTCGCTGGGATTTGCCAAATTTCCCCAAAAAATATCGCTATAGATCGCTATGGCAGGTTAAATCTTGCCTATAGCAATGCCAATCTCCACCTACGGCTACATTAAATATTCTTTGACCCAATTTTAATTTTTTTGAAGTAACTATTGCAAGTAATGCAATAAGTGTATATGATTAGATTCGCTTGGAAAACAAGCCAAGGGTCGATGCCCGAGTGGTTAATGGGGGCGGACTGTAAATCCGCTGGCTACGCCTACGCTGGTTCAAATCCAGCTCGGCCCATCAAAAAAAGAGAGTGAATTACTTCACTCTCTTTTTTATTAAGCTAAGTGGGCATAATTAAAGCCCTAAAACCTGCGGCGCACGCG
>NZ_LIRE01000142.1 GCF_001402795.1 Pseudanabaena sp. 'Roaring Creek' | reverse complement strand
GTATTAGCAACGTAATAGATAGTGAGGACAAATCAAACCCCTAAAGATGAGTGGCGGTGCAAAGCGCCGCCACTCATCTTTAGGGGTTTATGTCCTAATTAAACCTTACGTTGCTATATTAGCGATCGCGATAGCAGGCTGGTATTTAACTTTAATTCGATACTTCGGATAATTTTTAATTGGTAACTGGGCACAATTAAAAGGACGGAAAAACGAAAGAATCAAAACAATTGACTTGCGTTATTTTATGTCCTCAAGATCGTTAATCTATTGCCATGAAATTTATCATCACTTTTTTAGTGCTTTGGTGCTTATTCGGCATACTTGAATGGCTATTTCCATTGCGTCCAAAGCAAAAGCGATTTCGCCAAGGATGGATAACTGATGTTATCCATTTTTTCCTCAATCACATTTTGGTTAATATTGGTACGTTTCTAATCGCTATATTCTTATACGTGTTTTTTCGGGGAGCAATTTCACCTTCACTTCAATTAGCGGTTAGAAATCAACCTGCTTTTTTGCAATTTGCTGAAGCTTTTTTTATTGCCCAACTCGCATTTTATGTAATACATCGCTTATCGCATACATTGCCTTGGTTGTGGCGATTTCATGCCATCCATCATAGTAGTGCGGAGCTTGATTGGCTGGCTTCGGCAAGATTACA
Source organism: Pseudanabaena sp. 'Roaring Creek' (assembly GCF_001402795.1). GTDB lineage: Bacteria > Cyanobacteriota > Cyanobacteriia > Pseudanabaenales > Pseudanabaenaceae > Pseudanabaena. The sequence goes on along the minus strand of NZ_LIRE01000142.1, from coordinate 10,477 downwards.
TCCCATTGAGGCGATCGTTGTTAACATCGCTGTGGGCATTCCTCTGTTTTTTTTGGGATTCACTAAGGAAACCTTTGGAGGCTTTCTTATATTTAATGCCATCTTACCGATTTTAAACCATGCAAATACTAAAATCCGTTTCCCAATTATCAATAACATTATTGCCACACCAGAGTTTCATCACTGGCATCACAGTAACGACCTAGAAGCTCGCGATAAGAATTTTTCTGGATTCCCAATTATCGATTTCATGTTTGGTACTTACTATCTACCTCAAAAACAAATGCCAAAAACCTATGGAGTTACGGAAATAGTTCCATCAACCTATTGGCAGCAGTTACTATATCCTTTTAGGGGAGGGAGCTAGAGGGAAGGATGGGCTGCCTTAGCGTCGCTATCCAAACAAATACTATCTTCATTTTTTAGCTGTTAATATCTTCATAGGGTAAACTGACTGTAAAACAACTGCCTTCACCCACCTTGCTCTTAACATTGACTTGTCCACCATGCAGCTCGGCAAGTTTCTTGACTAAATTTAAACCCAACCCCGTACCAGAATATTGGCGACTCAGGCTACTATCAATCTGTACAAAGGGTTGAAATAGCCTATTTAGATCTTCCTGCGGGATCCCGATTCCATTATCGGATACCGAGAAATAAAGTTCGTTATGGGTTAGCTTTGTCTTTAGCAACACCTTGCCATTCTTGGGGGTAAATTTCACGGCATTACTCAATAGGTTGATGAGTAACTGCCTCATTCTCCGTTCATCTATGACAATCACTTTGGGGACATTGGTATCGATTTCGAGATTTAGTTGAATATTTTTTTGAGCAGCTTGATGTTTGACAAAGCTAAGGCTGCTTTCGCATAGGTCTCGGACAGAAACCGATCGCAGTTCGAGGGTAAACATTCCCGATTCGATCTTTGCAACATCGAGAATATCGTTGATTAGTTCTAAAAGATGTTGTCCGCTTTTTTGGATGGTCTTGAGCGATCCCTGTTGGCGTTGGTTGAGTTCGCCAAAGGCTTTTTCAATTAATCCTTCGGAAATTCCTAAGATTGCATTGAGGGGGGTACGTAACTCATGACTCATGGCGGCTAAAAATTCATCCTTAAGGCGTGTGAGCCGTTCGAGTTCTCTGTTTGTCGCAGTTAGTCTTTCATTACTTAACTGGAGTGCGGCTTCGGCGCGTTTGCGATCGGTAATATTTCTCACTAAAACTAGGACTTCGTCGTTGCCACAGGGGCTAATTCGTACCTCTTCATAGACCCATTCGTTATGCTTTTGGAGCTTATGTTCATAGATTTGGACTTCTCCCGTAGCGATCGCCAATTGGGAGGCTTTGGATTGGTTGGCAATAATATCAGGAGCCAAGACTTCAGAAATATGATGTTTAATCGGGATAAATGCTTCCTTGTCGGGGATATGCGGCATGATGCAATCTAGACAGGTTCCGTCTGTTTTGAGACGGAGCAATAGATCGGGAATAGCATTGAGTATTTCCCTTTTGCGAGTCTCGCTTTCAGCGAGATCGGCAGTACGCTCTTCGATTCTCAGTTCTAACTCTTGATTGAGTCTATGGAGAGCCTGTTGCGTCATTTTCAGTTCGTTGATATTTTGAATCAGGGCGATATCGTACATCGGTCGATCCTGCGCGTCGCGAACTATCGAAACACTCAATAATCCCCAAATAAATTGCCCACTTTGGTGGCGAAAGCGCTTTTCAATGTGGAAGCTATCGATCTCATTAGCAAGTAATTTTTGATAATGAAAGAGGTCAATTTTGAGATCGTCGGGATGGGTAATCTCTTGAAAGGTTAAAGCCTGTAATTCGCTCTCAGAATATCCCAGCATATGGCATAGGGATTGGTTGACCGCAATATGCTTTCCGTTGGGGGCAGCCAGTGAGATACCTACTGCCGCATTGTCAAAAACACTTCTAAAGCGCATTTCCGATTCGCGCAATGCTTCTTCTGCTTGTTTGCGATCGCTAATATTGCGAATGATAGTCAGCACCTCGCGATCGTTGACGGGCACGATCTGTACTTCTTCATACTGGACTTTGCCGTTAATCAACCATTGCTGCTCGAAGGTTTGGATTTCGCCTGTAGAGATTACCTGTTGGATCGCTGTTAACTTCCGATGGGCTAAATCGATGGGGAGAACCTCTAAAAAATGTTTGCCAATGGGATCGAAATCGGAAGCGAACAGATCGGCGACATAGTTACTAGAGAAACATTCTAGATAGATGCCATCAACACTCACGCGATAAATTAGATCGGGGATGGCGGTGAGAACCGCTCTTTTCTGAGATTCCACGTTGGTTAAGAAATCTTCAGTTAGTTTGTTTTTGGCAAAAAGAACCCTCTCTAGGGTTGCTACTCCGATCGGGCGATCGCTATCATCAAGGATGGGTAGGTGACGGCAATGCTTCCGTTCGAGGAGATCGAGGATTGATTCTAGATCGCGTACTTGGGACTCTCTCATGCTGGGAGTTTCAGTTGCCAGAACTGCGGCGATGGGTAACTTGGCGAAATCAACTTGTTTTTCCACTAAACGCAATACATCTTGTTGGGAAAAAACTCCCATTAATCGCTCGCCATCAACTATCAAAATGCAGCTTGTCCTTGCTTCTAGTAGGCGACGATCGCAGGAACGATCGGCAGATTCAACCGCATCAATTAGCCGATTTAGGATACCGATCGCTTCCCATACCGATTTTTCGGGGGAAATTATAAGCGGATCGCGATCGATGGCTAGATCGAGGTAAATGCTTTTTTCTAATAGCATTGGTTTGATTTTAAGTTAATGAGAAATATTCCCCCTCCCTATTATATAGCGATTGCTAAGGTCGTTAAGATATCTATAATAAGCCTAAAAGATTTTTATAGATATTCCTATAGGTATTCCTATAAATATTTTCCCGCATATCTATAGCAATATCTATGGGTAAACGGAGGAATTAGGGCTTCTTTAGAGATTATTTGCATTTTCTAAAACCTTGCAAAAAACCTCTGATTTCGATCGCAATGTCAAGCACTGGATATTGCACTACGATATATTGCATGATGATGCAACTATAAATGCTAGCTTATGGAGGAATTACCTAGAATGGCTTTCGATTATGACCTCGTAGCGATCGGTATGGGGGCTTATGCCCTCAAATTAGTTTGTCTTGCTGCCCAAAGTGGAGCTAGAGTTGCATGGATCTGCGATCGCCATAGTCACGATCTAACCGATCTAAATATCGTTCAGATTCTGGATATTTTGCAACTATTAAAAAGTAGGATATTTGCGCATTCTACGGCTGAGAAATTAAGCCTATTTCCCCGACAAATTAAGCAGGCTTTACAGGATGTTTGCCCAGATGATTTATGGGATATGGTGCAAACAAAAGGTGTTGATGTAATTATTGGGACATGCAAATTTGATCGTAAATCATCCAATTTCTATGGTTTAGAAGTAACTGAGTTCGATACTTTCGCCACCGATCGGATCTCTCAACGGCGTTTGACTTCCCGAACCTATGCGATCGCTGACGATCCGCCCACACCGTTAAGTAAAATTTTTGGACTTGCCGATGGTGATTACTTAACCGCAAGCAAACTACTGCATTTAGAAAATCTACCCAACTCGATCGCGGTTTTAGGTAACGATGTCTATGCCTGTGCGATCGCCCAAAACTTGAATTTTATCGGCGTAAAAACCTATTTACTCGCGGATCGCAGCCCGATCTTGCCCTCCATCGATGTGGCGATCGCGCGGACATTGCAAGCACAGCTCGAAGCAGAAGGAATTGAGATTTATACCAATGCCAGAGTGACGGCGGTAAGTAAAATCCAGTTTGATCGCTCGCGGATTTGGCTAGGTAATACCACGCTGGAATGCGATCGACTGCTCGTTCCTATTGCCCCAAGGACTTGGTATATTCCCCACGAAAGCTATATCTATCAATGTCATCGCGAACAAGATATTGCCCAGATCCTCTACCAATGCTTGCGAACTCATCCTTGGCACTTGCCCGCTAGATCGGAAGTTCCTGCTACGATCCATGTACCTTCCATGCCGCCAATCTCCCAAATCGGGCTCACGGAATCCGCAGCGAAAAATTTGGGGCGTTCTACCTATGTTTTAGAAAGTGCCAATGAAAATATGGGTATATGCAAAATTATCTGCGATCGCCAAGGAAAAATTTTGGGGGCGAGTATGTATGGGGAGCGAGCAAAATTAGCGATCAAAGCGATCGCTATGGCGATGCAAGGGAAAATCAAAATCCAGAACATCGAGGTTTTACAAGAGTTGCAGCTAACCGAGCAATGGTCAAAAATCCATCGCCATACTTCTCAACAGGAAAAGTCCCAACAGGAAAAGCTCAGGAATTGGTTTATCCCAATTCACTGAAGTGATGGAATCGCTGCAATATCGAACCTGAGGAGACATGGCGGAGGATATCCGCGATGAGATTTTTCGCTCCCCACCTGCCAGAGGCACGGCTGTGGTCTATATCGTTTATCAATCCTTGAAATAGTAAATGTATGCTCAATCCCACGCCCAAAATTTGGATATATCTTGCTATTTCATTCTGAATGCCAAGCCCACCAGTACCACAAGCGATCGCGACGATTGCCATGAGCCACACATAATTCCTTTGCGTAGGATATTTGCCGATCGCCCACAGGGCTAACAATCCATCAAGTCCGAAACTAATCGCTCCATCTAGCCAAGGAAAAGGTGATATCAATGCGCCGATCGCTTCAGTGACGAATATTGCCGCCGCGATCGCTGTGGCACTGCGTAATTTCGCTAAATGGCGCTGGGTAACGGAGTTTTGAATCTCTAAAAGCGACAGCAATACATTCACCGCTAAGAGTTCTTTCCCTTCCCTATTTAATAGATCGAGGATTCTCAGCTTTAAGTCTTGAATATCGGGAAATGTCGGTTCCCAAATCTCTTGACTACGCCCATCGCTATATTGAACGCGCACCTTGACGGGTTTCGGCTCTGCCGATACCAAGATGATTTCCTCTGGCGAGATTAGTTTTTGCAATTCAGAACTTTGTAATGATTGATGAATGGCAAGTCGATCGCGATCGGGATAAAGATCCACCTTATTAAATACCAACAAGATCGGCTTATAAAATTGTTGCAGATTGGCGATCGCCTCTTGTTCTAACCTCGTCATGTCACCAGCGATCGTAAACAAAATTAGATCTGCTTGCTTGGCGGTCGCTAGGGCGATGGCTGCTCTTTCCTCACCGCCAACCTCATCAATGCCCTGCGTATCCATTAATTGCAGTTGAATTTTGTTGCTAACATTCCATGTATATATGGCAATATCCTGTGTTATGCCATGGGTCGCCCCCGTTTCACTCAGCTTTTGCCCTAGAAGTGCATTAACTATGGATGACTTTCCCCGTGAAACCATACCGAAAACGGCGATCGCGATCGTGGTTTTATCTAACTTCTCTTCAAGGGTGGATATTTGCGATAGTTCTGTTTCGATTAATTCCTTTTGAAATAGCTGGCGGTAATTAATTAGGCGATCGCGGACTTGTTGAGGATAATCTTGCATGAAAAATCTAGCCCAAAATATCACTCAAACTAATCTCAATTTCTGGAATGACCATACTTTTAATCGTCCCATCCCCCGTATAGACCGTTTGATCGTAAAATCCTTCCACTAAAGATAGAAGGGTAATTTGATTACGAGCAGGATCGACAATCCAATATTCTGCAATCCCGCGAGCCGCATATTCAGAGCGCTTAAAGCGATAATCTCTAACTTCATTCTCATGCCCAGCAGATACTACCTCAACTACCATTAAGGGTGGGGGCATATCATGGGTAATCGTTCCTCTTCTCGTAGTTTCTAGCGCCGCCCGACATTCTTCGCCTAAGACGATGAGATCGGGAATTCTGACCCTAGCTCGACGACCGCTTACTTCAATGGAGATTTCTTTGTATCTCAATAAATGGGAGGGGATAAATTTACCTAAGGCAAACAATAGTCGCATTGATACATCAGAGTTAAAAATTGATTCGGGTGGCATGGCAACTAATTCTCCATCCTCCAACTCGTAGAGGTTATCACTGCCGTCATCATAGGCATAGTATTCTGCGTAGGAGAGAAATTTGACTTGGGGACTAGCGGATTGAACCATAAATTATTCCATATGCTGGTTACATATTATAGCTGCCGCCATTCTTGTTAAAACAAAATCAAAACCCAAAAGAGGGTTGCCGCGCGGAGCGCGGCAACCCTCTTTTGGGTTTAGGACTACCTAGACATTGACTAACTCTTTCATCGGAGCAGCCAGTGCTTCTTCTAACGGTGCGCGTCCTAGCCGTTCTTCGAGAATATTCATTACGGTACGACCAAAATCGTCATCATCACGCTTCCATGCCTCTAGACAGACTTCGCCAAAGAAGGAGCCGAGGGGTTCGGGATTCCACAGCAATTTCTTGGCTGTCCAAGGCATCATGCTCATGGGGTTATAGCCTTCTTTGAGGATGTTATTTTTGAAAGCATAGTCTTCTAAATGGGTATGGGGCTGTAAACCGATAAAGAAGATCGCAGGTTCCACCTTGTCAGCGCCAAAAATTGCTTCTAGTTCGCGATGATAGGCGATCGTTTGACGAACGGTTTCTAACGTCTCATCGATGACATTGAAGGAATAGTTGACCGATACTAACTCATTAAAACCCGCTGCTTTAAGATCGCGGCAGTTTTGCAAGACGGACTTGAGGTTATAGCCCATACGCATTTTGCGGACTAATTCTTGGGAGCCGCTAGTAATACCGATCTCGAAATAACTCATGCCCGTCTCCACCATTAACTGACAGAGATAGGGGGTGAGATTGTCCGCACGAATATAGGCTGCCCAGTGAATATCCGTCATACCTGAAGCCTTGATCTTTTCCAGTAATTCAATGGCATCATCAATGAATTTCTTGGCGGGAATAAACTGAGCATCGGTAAACCAGAAATTGCGAACGCCGCGATCGTAGAGAACCTGCATTTCCTTGATGACTTCATCGGTGGGATTGATGCGGACTTGTTTGCCTTCAATGACGGTATAAATGCAGTAACAACAGTTATGAGGACAGCCACGCTTAGTTTGTACGCCAATATAAAAGTCACGATCGCGAAAATAGTAATTAAAATCTTCCCAAATCGATTCGATATATTCGTAATTGCAAGCGCTTTTTTCGATCGGTGCGGGCTGCTCGTGGATGAGCCTTGCGCGGGGCTTGGTTTCACCCACTACATAGCAGCGATCGCTAGCGATTTCCCGTCCCTGCACCAATCGCTCTAGTAAGGATTCGCCCTCGCCGACGGAGACAATTGTGCCTTTGGGCAAGAAATTTCCTAGCTGCTCGTAAAAAACGCTGACTGCGCCGCCGCCGATTACGGCTCTGGCTTGGGGTTGATAGCGCTGGGCGCGACTTAAACCCCGTTTGATAAGCTGGGAATTGCGCCATAGCTCGGTGTAGTAAGAGGTAAAGAGGCGTAAGCCATTTACGGCTCCGCGCAATTTCTTGAAAGGATTTTTGGCATAGTAAAACTCAAAGGCATTCTGGAGGGGGTTGCCACCGCGTCCGCCCACGGGAGCATAGATCTGAATGTCACGCCATGAAAAAACTAATAGATTGGGCTGAAACCTATCGATCTCGCGATCTAATGCCGCGTAAAAATCCAACGGTGGCACAGTGCCTAGATCGAAGATGCTTTGCTGCACCGCAGGGGCGACCTTATGAATGTGATCGGATAAATAAACTACGCCAATCGGAAAAATAGGGTTGCAGGGGAGGCGAATATAGAGAATGCGATCGCACTCTACAGGTATTTTCGCCGCTCCATCGTGATCCCTACGATCCCTAAATTCCGCGTCATTGTTTTTTATAAAATTTATGCCTGTCATTAATTTTTATCTCTGAATCTAAATTATTTCTTATTTAGTTTTATTATTTTTCGGATTTCTGCGGCGATTTTTATCTTTGAAAATCGTTGCGCATTACCCGCTAAGTCTTTACATATCTTAATTATATTCACTTTATTGCGAGTTCTGTGGTCGGGATCTCGTTAAGGTGATGGGGATCAAATTGACGATCGCCTAGTTAGTAGTTGGTAGTAGTGTTTACAATCGCTAATTCCTATTGAGTGTTAGCTTTATGTATGGGCAAAATGTCAAGATTATTCTCCTTGTTAATTCCAAACATATCGGCAGGGTCTATTTGGGTTAATTGAGAATATTTTTAGGTTTGCGACCAATTACGGTTAGCTTATATCTTCAAAAGTCTTGTTGATTTTTGCTTAAATAACTTTATATAAAAAACACTATGTCCATATTTGATCCGTTACCTGCTGATTTACACGACGAAAAGATTGTCTGCTCCTATGTAAATGCCACCAGCAAAATTCAAATTGCCAGAATTACCAATGTGCCGCAATGGTATTTTGAGCGAGTTGTGTTTCCAGGACAAAATCTGATTTTTGAGGCGATCGCCTCGGCGCATGTTGAGATTCATACAGGCATGATGGCAAGTTCCATACTTTCAGATACAATTCCCTGTGTCCAATTACAGGTAGAAGAAGCGAGTTCGACATTGCCAAGCTGGGTTCCGATCAAATCAATCGATCCAATTGATGCTGAATCCCTTGAAAATCCGTCGGTGCTGCTTGTTTTGCCCGAACCTGAAGTAGTTTCCTAACAATGGATTTTCTCTACCTCCATTTTGTTCAGTTTGTAACTGGCGCAAAAATGGATTTTCTCTCCCTTGATTACGCTCAATTCCTGATCGTTACAGCAATTGTTTATTGGCTCTTACCAAGCGTGCAAGCTCGCTTGCTGGTCATTTTGACAGCAAGTTTATTGTTTTACTCATTTATCCAAAGGCAGTATGTGTGGCTGCTATTGGTAATGCTGGCAATTAACTTTTGGTTGGGCAGAGAAATTCGTAAAGGCGATCGATTCCTAAAGCAGTGGCTGCTATTTGTGGGGATATTTTTTAATGTGCTGCTACTGTTTGGATTTAAATATATTCCTTTTGTGGCGACAGCGATCGGCAATATTACGGGTTTACCTGCGGGAAGTTCGCTGGCGATCTGGGCAAAGACAAACATTGTGCCACCGATTACCCTCAGCTTTTTTGTGTTTGAGCTGATCGCCTATCTAATTGATACCTATCGGGGGAATACTCCTGCTAAGAATTTTCTGAACTTTGCTGCTTACAAGTTGTTTTTTGCCAAGTTGCTGTCGGGACCAATCACCCGATATCAAGAATTTGCGCCTCAACTTGTCACGCGATCGCGACCCGTTTTACCCGATATCGTCGAAGGAGTTTGGCTCTTTACCTGTGGCGCTATCAAAAAAGGCATCGTTGCTGACAATATGGCGAGACTGGTCGATCTTACCTTTCGCAATACAGAACGCGCTGGTAGTATCGATCTTTGGCTTGCCCTATTTGCCTATGGGATTCAGATTTACTGCGACTTTAGTGGCTATATCGATATGGCGAGGGGTAGTGCGCTGTTATTAGGTTTCAAGCTGCCGCAAAATTTCGATTTTCCCTATTTTTCGGCAAGTATTTCCGACTTTTGGCGACGTTGGCATATGACCCTCGGTGCATGGATGCGAAATTATCTCTATATTCCCCTTGGCGGTTCTAGGGGTGGACTATGGCGCACCTGTCTCAACTTGATGATTATTATGTTAGTGGTCGGGATCTGGCATGGGGCAAACTGGGGCTTTATTATTTGGGGACTCTGGCATGGGGCGGCGCTAGTGTTACATCGGCTCTGGATGGAGGTTTGCTCGGTATTTGAGGGATTAAATAAAATCTGGAAGCCATTGCCCATGCAAATTCTGGCGATCGCAATTACACAGTTGGTCGTCTTTTTGGGATGGATTCCTTTTCGTCTGCCAAACTTAGCGGATACAAATATGTTTTTACAAAGGCTCTGGGGCTATCAAAGCGATCCTCAGTTTGGCGTAAAAATCTATGTGGAGTCCCTTGGGATTACGGTGGGGCAGATCTCGCTATTAATGGGGGGGATCGTATTTTTGTCGCTAATCGCCTATCGATGCGATCGCGCTATGTGGCAATTACATTGGCAAGTAAAATTATTTCTAGTTCCCGTTAGTCTGTTTCTCGTTAGTATTCTCAGCCCTGACAACAAACTACCCTTTATCTACTTTGATTTTTAGCATGCAAACAGAGAGATGCGGCGCGAAGCGCCGCATCTCTCTGTTCGGGTTTGCTTTTTTCTATAGCGAGCATAATACCAATTCCCAAAAGTGTTGTCACACTTTCGTGAATTGGTATAAGAGAAGGTTGGCGCGAAGCGCCAACCTTCTCTTATTGGGATTATAGATAATTCAAATAAAAACTACAGCTTCGACTTCGCTCAGCTAGCTTACACCGAGGGCTGAGCGAAGTCGAAGCCCGTCTACAAGTTATTTAAAACAACTATA
>NZ_LIRE01000141.1 GCF_001402795.1 Pseudanabaena sp. 'Roaring Creek' | reverse complement strand
TATAGCTGCCGCCAACTGTATGAGGACATAAAACCCCAAAGAGAGTTGCCGCGCGGAGCGCGGCAACTCTCTTTGGGGTTTTGATTTTGTCCTAACAAAACTGGCGGCAGCTATAATAGCCAAATAAGGCAGAGCTTAGACTCTAACGTTTTGTGATGTCACTTGCAATTTCTTGACTAACATCAGGTATATAGTTACCTACAAAGCCATGTCCTTTACCTTTGCCGACACTGTGCAGCTTTGAATTTTCTGAACCGCCTGTACCGATAAATGCATCAACCTTGCGACCAATTTCACTGTAGGTTCCAACAAACATACTGACAGGATCCATCCCGCCAACATAGATACTAATATCAATAAATCTAGAAGGATGCTGCACGGCATTACCTGCGTAAATTAACTGTACATAGCTGTTCATGTCTTCTTTGGCTTTCTCGGCGGCAAGAACCTTATAACATTGTGCCGCCATCGCATCAGGTAAAATCCCTGCCTCTTCATAGGCATATTGGCAATATGCCTGTACTCTTCTTACATTGTCCGCAGATTGTTGAACAATGGGGATAAATTCTTGAGCTAAAATTTTATGCACTGCTCTTACAGCATTGTCAGTTTTGATTGTCCCACGGCTATGAGCTGATACGGTAACTCTTTTTTGCCGATGGACAGCGTCAAGCATAATTTCTTCCTGTTTTTCCGTTGCTTTATCCCTTACTTCCACTTTGCCTTTGATACAATCGATCAAATCACCAACTGTTCCTCCCCTTTGCGCACTATAGGTATAGAGAACATCCACAGCATCTTGACCTAAAGCTGCATCATTTTGTCCATCTAGTGCTTTATTAACTGACTCTTGTAAAGCCGCAGCACTTAAAATTCCTGACTTGGGCGCAACTGCCATACCATTGATGTGCGTAACTTGAGGATACCAATCTCCTAAAGATATAGGTTCTGGATAGGGCGCAATCATCGCTGCTTTCCCATTAAATCCAGTGACAAGTCCCATTGCATAGTAGACAACCTTGCCATTTCTCATCTTTTTACGTTTTACCTCTTCGATGCGACGATTGGGCGCACGTCCCGACACTCGAAATTGCTTGCTATCAAAATCACTAAAATCACCACTATATGTCTTGCCAGCACCAGTTACTTCGGCAGACATGGCTCCACGCCTTTCTCGGGTTGTAGGCATTTCATCAGGATCCATTTCATTGCTGAGAGATTCACCAATTTTTGCGATTTCTCCAACAACTTCAAGGCGCAATTTTTCAACCCCTGACCTTCTTTCACTATCCTCATCAGCAACATTTAGCCACACATCGATCACATTTAACAATTCAGATAGCAGAATGCTATCTGCTCCACTCTGTTCTATTTTTTTTAGACATTCATCTATCGCTGCAATTCTTTTCCTTTGATGAAAGCGAGAATAAGTTATTTTTTTAAAATCTTTAGCAGTCATCAATCTCTGAATAGAAGTATTTACAGGAGATGTGTTTGTTGAAGTTGAATCATTAGTCAACAAACTAGTCTGTTCCATTTTAGAAATGTTTAACTTGCGTCTGACAGGTGCGCCCTGTTGTATCACATGGGTCAACTCGTGGGCGATCAACTCCTGCCCGCTTCGACTACTCGGATCGTATGCCCCTTGCCGAAAGAATACATCTTGACCCGTTGTAAATGCTTTAGCTTGAATAGATTTATTTAAGTGATCGGATTGGGTATCTGTATGTACTTTGACACTACTAAAATCTGCACCCATTGCTTGCCCCATTTTGCTTTGGAGATGAGGATCTAGAGACTGACCGCGCCCCCTTGCATTTTGAATTGATGACTCTAAATCAAGTGATGCTTCACCACCACCAATATTTTCACGTCTCTGCACCAAGGGCTTCCTTCGCAGTTTCTCATCCCCTTTTTGCATTGACTCTTGTTTTTGGACAGGTTTAGCCTGCTTTGGCGAATTGATCTGTTGTACTACCTTTGATGCAGTGTCATCTGCTTCTTTCTCGTACTTATCATTGGGTTCACCAATATTCAACTTCGCCTGAATCGGCATAGAAGTATGCAGATCAGAAACAGCTCTTAAAGGATTCTTCGTTTTTCTCTGGATTGATGTAGGAGAAAATTCAGATTTTGGCGAAAAAATTACTTTCCCTAATATATTTCCCGAATTTTTTATTGTTTGCTTCGGAATATCCTCATCAGTCTGCGGTTGAGAGAAGTCTCTAGTTTGTAAATTTAGGTTTGTTGATTTAGCTGAAGTTATAGGTTTATGAGACTCTTCATAAGTATGCTTCATTGCTTCAGCCTCCTAAATTTAACCGTAAAAATTAACTAAAAAATAATTGTAAAAAATAACATAATTATTTCTCAAAAATAAGCTTCACATATTTAAATTGAAATGACAATACGCAACTTAAATATTTACCGTTCTTTATTTATTCTGCTTGATTTTGCGAAAAATCAATGAATTAATGTTTGTGAAATTTATGTTTATTATTGAAGCGTTACCTAGTCTCCCCAAGAAGTACTATAGCCAACTTTAAGACTCCCTTCCCCAAATTCTGGCGGTAACTCTACTAATTGCTTGACATTTAGAGCAAACCAGCTTTCGGTATTGAGGAGCATATCATTGGGATGATTTTGATTAATCCTTTGGATATGTTCTGATAATGCTTCAATTGTTTTAACTTTAGTAGCAATATCAAATATAAATGATGGATCTAGCTTTGCCTCAATTTCAACATTTAGGTTAGGCTTAAACTCTCCACCAAATAGCTGACCGCGCACGTCAGTATAGAGATTAAATAATTCATGGGTATCTACATATTGGTAAATTTCTGTACTCATACTAAATGTTAGTACACATCTAGTGATAATTTCATCAAGGAAATCGGCGCTCAAATCTATTACTTGCAGGGTGATTGGAGTGCCTTCAGGGTCGTGAAATTGTAATTTAAGCTCAAGGGGATGGTGGAAAGTTTTCATGATGGATGTTGGTATAAAGGCGATCGCTTAATCGCTTAAGAGTATAAAAATGCATGAAAAAGTATAAAAATTTTCTAGCAGTTAAACTAGTAGTTAACTTAGATTAATCTAATTCTGGATTCCAAGCCCAGTTTCCTGTTTTATCTCTTTTGAACGTGGCAAGTCTGCTAAAGCTTTCTTGTTTGACGGTTAGCATATCAACAGCATTTTGTTGTGCAGCTAATATCTTATCTACATACATGAGTTGTCCACTCTTAGTATAGTCAAGGGAAATCTCAATTTCACCCTTATCATCTGCAGGTTTTTTCTTGTATTTAAATCCAATCTTAACGCCAATTTCACCCTTGCTACCCGCTAATCCCATTTGGTCATTTAGGGATTTTCCAGGTTTAAATACAGTAAATTGAGTGGCAGGAGCGCCGAACACCTGAGCACCTGCGATCGCTGTATCTTCAGACATACCCAATAATAAGCCAAGTATTTGCCCCTTTGATTTAGAGCCAGACTCAGACGCTGCCGCTCTTCTTACGGATTGACCCACCGAATTAACCATACCGCCTAAAAGGGCAGGCATTCCTCCTAGCACCCCTTGGTGGATTGGTATTGAAACCTGTCCAGCGCATTCAATAGACCATTCATCAAGTTTGGCTTTTAAATCTTTTTCCTTAGAAGGATCGCCTAACCAGACAAACTTGGCTTTCCCATTCATTTTAAACATGGCACAGGTCGCCTCAAAGCTTGGTTCCAATTGATAAACTCTTCGACCAATACTTTCTTGAGCATCTCCCCGCCCAGAATAGGAATAGGAATCGCCCAAACCGCCGCCCCCTTGATTTTGAAGCAAGCGTTTTTTACCTTCCTTAACTCCTTTTTGGTCGTATCTGGTTCCCCCTGAACCCTTGACAGCCAGTTTCCCACCTAAGCCAACACCACCAACATCTTTAATCCCTCCCTGAGCGGTTATCGCCCCAACTAGCCCCGTTTCGACATAGGCTTTATCATCCTTGCCAAAAACTTCTTTCTCAACGTTGCCTGCCCACTTTTCAGCCCGTTTGTATCCTACACTACTGGTAGTTCCACCCCACATATAGTTAGACATTTCCACAGGTAATACTTTCGATTCGACAAATCGACGATAGATGGCATAGGATACTAACTGCATAACCTTACTACTATCTGCGGCTTGGGACTCGAAGTATCCTCCAATTTCAGCCTTTAGTTCGGCAAGCCCTGCAAATTTAGCACCTCCAGTTACTGTCAATTCACATCTTGTGTTCAGTTCCTTTACTTTCTTGCGTTCGCTCTGACAGACGAGGTGCATTCCTACAAAGCCCATTCCTGAAGGATCGCATGGAATCTTCAGTTCAATCTCTAATTTGCTCTTGTCTCCAGGATTGGGCACTGAGGCATCGATGAGCCAGCCCACCTTTTCTAGAGAAGATTTAGCACTACCTTCATATTTCTTCTTGATTGCGTCAATTTTTCCCGTTCGTTGACTGTCTTCAAGCTCTAGAGTCCCTGCTGTCGTATTTCTTTTGTCAAGAATATCTTGCTCGATTTTATTTAGCTTCGGGATTTCTTCTGTATCAAGGTGTGTAAGAAATTTTTGCATCCCAACCATACG
This sequence comes from Pseudanabaena sp. 'Roaring Creek', assembly GCF_001402795.1. Taxonomy (GTDB): domain Bacteria; phylum Cyanobacteriota; class Cyanobacteriia; order Pseudanabaenales; family Pseudanabaenaceae; genus Pseudanabaena. The sequence goes on along the minus strand of NZ_LIRE01000141.1, from coordinate 6,342 downwards.
AGTACTTCTAGATTTATCTCCAGTATGATCCTGTATCCAGTTATTGACATGTTCGCGGATTTCTTTAGCAAGATCTTGTGTCGACTTTAAGTCCTTGGTGCTGTAGGGATTGAGTTTGCCATACTCATCTATCAATTGCTCGATACTTTTGATAGTTTCCCCTCTTCTATCCAAGATTCCATCTTTGGTATGTTCGCGAAACGTCTTTTTATTCCACAATCTTTGCACTTGATTGGTAGGAGCAGCTTGGATTTGGCTCACCTGACTAGAATTAGGCAGAGGTTTGCGCCGCAATCTATTGCCATTTTGTTGCACCACATGGGTTAACTCATGGGCAATTAACTCCTGACCAGATTTACTACTGGGGTTGTACTCCCCTTGACGAAAGAAAACATCTTGTCCCGTGGTAAAAGCTTTTGCCTGAATTGATTGATTTAAGCGATCGGACTGAGAGTCGGTATGTACTTTGACATCGCTAAAATCTGCTCCCATTGCTTGTCCCATCGTTTCTTGGAGGTGAGGATTTAGAGATTGACCGCTACCTCTTGCCCTCTGAATTGACGATTCTAAGTCTGCGGATGTTTCTCCTCCTCCAAGAGCTTCACGTTTCTGAACTAAAGTGTTTGTTTGTATATTTCCATCATTATTATCTCCCTTTATTTTTAACTTTCTTTGGAGTGGAGAGATGTGGGTGGGCAGAGTTGATTCAGCGATCGAATCATTTTGTCTTTGGACAGAATTTTCTTGGTTATAGGAATTAATTTGCTCTACGACCTTTGTGGCGGTTTCATCTGCTTCTTTTTCATATTTATCATTGGGCTCGCCAATATTTAATTTTGCCTGAATGGAATTATTGATTCCTTCGTTAATTGGTAGCTTTAAGCGATTTTGAGGTTTTCTCTGAATTGCCCCATTTTTCTCGGTATTGGAGTTGAAAACTAATTTTTCAAGTAAATTTTCCGAAAAATTAGTTCTATGGCTACTTTCCTTTTCGCCATCTTTACTTAGGTTATCTAAATGATCGGAGTTAGGTTTAGCAAAGGGTCTGGTTTGCAGATTTAAATTTGGAGAATTAGCTAAATTTTGATTTTGAACTGTAGTTTCTTTTGTAATTTTCATATGTAAAATAATATGTAAAAGAAATATTATTGACTTTTAGGAATTAGCAACAATGAGTAGAAACTATTGAATTACTGCATAATATTCCTATACAGTTGCTACTCTTTAAGGGGAAATTGCAATATAGACTACAAGTATTCGTAGATTAGTAGTTTTGTTAAGCCATCGGAAAACTCTCGTATATCCATAATCTTGGATATACTGCCTTTGATATTTTATTTAACTATAAAACCTTAATAAGTCTATGTGTGCAGAAACACATGGACTGTATATTTGCACTATATAGCAAATCAAAACTCCAAAGATGAGTGGCGGCGCTTTGCGCCGCCACTCATCTTTGGAGTTTTGATTTGCTAGCTATTTCTAGAGTATTACTGAAAATAATTATTCAGGAAGTTGATCAGCGATCGCTGGATATAGTACATCGATTTTAGCTATAAAACGTTGAGATTGTCTTTGTCTCTCTATCTCAACCTCTCCATCAAACTCAAAGACATCAGTTACTTTAATTAATTCATCTTTATTAAATTGCATCGACTTCCCTTGATTTGTCATGCCTGTGATGGCTTCAGTTAATGTGAATTGACCATTGTAAAGATCGCAATAATCTTTTAATCTTGCGGCTATAGTCCGAGGCTTGTTCTCCGTTTGAATGGGCTGGACTGTGGGTATATGGGAATCATTCCTAGCCGCTAAACTCTTATACAAGGCATTGGGATTGAAAGCTTTATCTTTGCCAATGCCTGTAAGCGCCGATACTGCTCCTGTGGGGATTGTCATAAATGAATTTTTAGGAAATTGCTGCCCAGCCGCTTGAACAAGCTTTTGGGCAAATACCGTGCAGTTATAATCAATCAATTTATATTCAGGCGGTGATTGCATTTGACTCTTTGCTAAGGTCAAGGCTTGATTGTATTGCTTTTGACTTACTTCGTAGCTTAAAGCTCGTTGATCTTTATCGTTTTGGTGAAGGAGATCGGGATAGACCACCTTACCAGGTACGCTTAACTCGGGACGGTTATAACCTTTCATTGGGTAAAAGCCGAAACTATGATCTGTTAATGGTTTCTGATCCTTGTCATAGGTGTTTAATTTTACCCAAGTATGTCCGACTGCTGACGAATCACTAGCTAACTTTTTGATTGCTTTTTGTTTCTCTTCCTCTCCCATCTGGGTAAATTTTTCCCCATCTTTCTCCTTAAGTACTTGTTTGGCGGCTTTATTCTTAATTTGTGCACCTGAGAGTTGAGGTTTCTTCCCAACGATTTTATATTGATTCTTTCTGTTTTTGATGGTCAGTTCTAAACGTTTATTTGCAAATTCGATCAGATATGGGTTTTCGATCGCGGCAAAGATAGTCAACTTATAACTGGATGCACCAGCAGTTGATTCTTCTTGATTGGCGATCGTATCTAGTGACTGCTCGTTATTCTTTCGGAAGTCCTCCATAATTTGAGATGGAGTTTCGCTCTCTATTATCCTCTGATTTTTAACTCCCAGTTCGTTGCGAACTTCCTGAAGTAACCCTGAGATATAGGTGGCTTTTCGGATATCGGAAACTTTATGTCCCTCGCCAGAATCAACAGCATATTCTATCTTTTTATTTTGATTAACAACTTTCCTAGTATGTCCAGTCAGCCATTTTTCGCATAGTGTCTCTAATCTTTTACAAATATCCTTCTTTTGTTCATCCCCATTGGCTCTTTCATAATCCTGTAGACATCGCAGAATTTTGGTGTAATCACTAGAGTCTAACTTTGCCTTGCTGCTAGGTGCACCAGCTAGATGGACAAAATCCTCTCTCGATATGAGTCGTTGAATCTGGTTTGGTGCTCTATGAATGGTAGGTCGATCTCTTTTGGCTTGAGCAGCATTTTGCTGAACGACATGGGTCAACTCATGGGCAATTAACTCCTGACCGCCTTTGCTAGTGGGGTTATAAGCTCCCTGCCGAAAGAATACATCTCGTCCCGTCGTAAAGGCTTTGGCTTGGATTGACTTATTCAACCGATCAGATCGAGAATCCGTATGCACCCTCACGCCACTAAAATCCGCTCCCATCGCCTGTCCCATCTTAGTTTGTAGATGAGGGTCGAGGGCTTGTCCACTGCCTCTCGCTGTTTGAATGGAAGCTTCTAAATCGGGTTCTGCTTCACCTCCATCAAGGTTTCCTCTCCTCTGGAGCAAGGATCTGACGGGTAATCCTGCGATCGATTCTCTTCGCTGGATTCTAGAAAAGGAAAGTTTTCTTTGAATGCCTTCTTCTTCTGTTCCTAGGGCATCCTGTTTTTGGATTGATTGGCTCGAAGTGGGAGCATTAATTTGTTGGACGACTTTGGTGGCGGTAGCATCAGCTTCTTTTTCGTACTTATCGTTGGGTTCGCCAATATTCAGCTTGGCTTGGATTGCCATTCGCTCAGCATAGGCGGCTCTTAAGCGATGATGGGGCTTCCTTTGGATTGGTTTATCTGACGATGCCGATGATGGGGCAGAGATTAGTTTCTCTAATATATTTTCAGATCTGTTTGCCGATGTATTTGCCGACGGTGAATTTCTCCGTATTTGAGCTGAGTCATCTGACTCTAGTCGTTTCGCCAGTGGGGCAAAGCCTCTAGCCTGCAAATTTAGGGTTGTGGGCTGAGGAGAAGTTACAGGTTTATAGGACTCTTCATAAATACGCTTCACGTTATTAACCCCTAAATTTGCTTGTCAGTAGATACTTAAATGTAATATAGCAATTACAATGCGTTTAAGCGATCGTTGTATAGCGTTACACTATCATTACTTACCTGACCTGTATTCTGAAGTGGTCCAGTACGTATTATCTCTGCTCTTCCGATCGCTAACCCCTGCGCAAAGTTAGCCATGATTACCTGCAGGTGATTGTTTAGCTTATTTGTAACCGCGACTCTTTCATTTGGATTTACATTATATTCCCTTGGGTTTGCACCTACTTTCTCTCCAGTAATGATTTCATCAATAAATTTCATATGAGTATTCGTAGTGACATGACCTGAATCCCATGCTTCTGCGGCAATTGCGTCATAATTGGCATTAATGAACATAGCGACTAAAGGATGATTCAGCCAGTTCTGCAGAGTGATTTTTTGGGCACCTACTTGTTCGGTAAACTTCACCCTACTCCCTGGATCGACATTGTCAATTGGATATATCTTTCCTTGAGACATATTCATAAGTAAGTTATCAAGATTTGCCGATCCCACAATCCGATCAAAGTTTCCAAGGAAGATATCTGCTGCGGCAAGACGACCCAATGCTATGGCAAAGGAGGGATCTTGGGTAAGAAGTTTAAGAGGACTGTTTTTGTTTACCTTATCTTTTTTGCCAAATGTGCGATCGTTTGCAGATGTAATATGACCTCCATTCTGTGTTTGATCTTGCATTAGTTCACCGAAACCGCTGACTCCTTGTGCTGCTTCTTGAATCATCGTTGTATTAACCGCCACAGCCCCCAACAATGTCTGAGTGCGAGCATCTAAATCATTTATAAAGTTAGAGGCTCGAGCTTGAATTCCGACCACATCTTTGTGGATTGCAAAGCGCCTATCTAAATTCGCAATATTCCACTTCCCTCCCCTATCATTTTTTTTGGTTGATGCCATCGATCCGTGGAGATGGGACGCGATCATCTCCTCATCCTTCTCTCTAACGTTAGGCTTGACAACGAGCGTGGATTTGTTGTCTGACACAAATATGACTCCACCAACTCCCCCTTCACTTGCTCTAAATCTTGTAGCTTTCTTCCAGTCAGTGTCATGTAAGCTAAGTCTTTGGATAGTTTGATCGTGACTGAGACTAGACAAAGAAACCTTAATCGGGGAAGCAGGAACTTGAGTCCCTTGCGATCGCTCTAGTTTTCTCGACAATTTAGATTTATTTGTAGATCTATTTGCCACATTTTGAGCGCCATTTTGCTGAACGACATGGGTCAACTCATGGGCAATCAACTCCTGACCACCTTTGCTACTGGGGTTATAAGCTCCCTGCCGAAAGAATACATCTCGTCCCGTCGTAAAGGCTTTGGCTTGGATTGACTTATTCAACTGATCAGATCGTGAATCCGTATGCACCCTCACGCTACTAAAATCTGCTCCCATCGCCTGTCCCATCTTAGTTTGTAGATGAGGGTCGAGGGATTGTCCACCCCCTCTTGCCGTTTGAATGGAAGCTTCTAAATCGGGTTCTGCTTCACCTCCATCAAGGTTTCCTCTCCTCTGGAGCAAGGATCTGACGGGTAATCCTGCGATCGATTCTCTTCGCTGGATTCTAGAAAAGGAAAGTTTTCTTTGAATGCCTTCTTCTTCTGTTCCTAAGGTATCCTGTTTTTGGATTGATTGGCTCGAAGTGGGAGCATTAATTTGTTGGACGACTTTGGTGGCGGTAGCATCGGCTTCTTTTTCATACTTATCGTTGGGTTCGCCAATATTCAGCTTGGCTTGGATTGCCATCTGCTCGGCATAGGCAGCTCTTAAGCGATGATGGGGCTTTCTTTGGATTGCTTGACCTGACGATGCCGATGATGGGGCAGAGATTAGTTTCTCTAATATATTTTCAGATCTGTTTGCAGTTTTATTTTCGGAATAGTCTGAATGTTTTGGGGCTGAAACATCCGTAGAGGATTCTGTCTGTGGTGGTGCAAAGCCTCTAGTTTGTAAATTTAGGGTTGTGTGCTGAGGAGAGGTTACAGGTTGATAGGACTTTTCATAGATACGCTTCACAGAGTTAACCCCTAAACTTACTTGTAGAACAACATATTATTTCTGCCTTGGCTAATATTCTTACATATTTAAATTGAGATGCCTACTTACAGCTTAAATATTTCTTAATCTGTTTTTTAATCTGTAGTGAAAGTGCAGCGTTTGCTACAGATTTTAGGGTTGTGCTTAGTTATTGGCTAGCATCTAGAGACTGACCACCACCCCGCGCATTCTTCATCTTCTTCCTGCTCATATTTATCATTTGGCTTACCAATACTCAGCTTGGCTTGAATCGCCATACGTTTAGATAGAAGTCGTAGAGTAGGAAGGCTTTTTTTCGTAATCGTATTTACGCTTCATGTCACTAACCTCTAAATTTTCTTACTCAGACACAGCAAGTATAGTCGTTTTAAATAACTTGTAGACGGGCTTCGACTTCGCTCAGCCCTCGGTGTAAGCTAGCTGAGCGAAGTCGAAGCTGTAGTTTTTATTTGAATTATCTATA
>NZ_LIRE01000140.1 GCF_001402795.1 Pseudanabaena sp. 'Roaring Creek' | reverse complement strand
TGGCTAGAAACATCATTGACTGCCTTCTGTCCATTTCGTAGTGATAGATATCCCGTCAGTCCAACGGCGGCAAAGATTTGGAGCACAAAGGGAACCACTAATACGAGCTGTAACGGCAGAGCTTTAGCTGATTTGACGCTAGACTTCATCATGGTTCGATTAGTAAATTACATTATGGAAGATATAAAAACAAAATATAAAAACAAAATATAAAAACAAAATATAAAAACAAAATATAAAAACGAAATATAAAAACGAAATATAAAAAAGTGCAAATTTATCCTTAACTTAGAGAGGTAAAAGAATTAGAAATTCTGACCCTTGACCGATTATAGAGCTTACTTCAATACTTCCTTCATGTTTTTCTACAACGATCTGCTTAGCGATCGCTAAGCCCAATCCCGTCCCTTTTCCTACAGCTTTAGTCGTAAATAGATGATCAAAAATCTTATTTTTTACTTCCGCAGACATCCCTTTACCATTATCGGTAATTTTAATTTTCACATAATTTCCCAATGCCGAAGTTTGAATCGTAATCCGATTGGGATTGGCTTGGAGTTCGGCATAGCTAAGTTTCTGACTGGCTTCATCTAGAGCATCAATCGCATTAGCTAAGATATTCATAAATACTTGATTGAGTTGCCCTGGGAAACATTTAATCGGAGGGATCTGACCGTATTCAGTGACAACTTCAATTTCTGGGCGTTGTGAGTTTGCCTTGAGTCGATGACGAAGGATCAAAATCGTACTATCTAGCCCTTCATGGATATTAAAGGTCTGCTTAGCATCACTATCAGCACGGGAAAAGGTGCGGAGACTATTACTAATATCCTTAATCCGTTTGATTCCTTCCCGCATCGAACTGACCAACTTCGGTAAATCTTCGCGAATATACGCAAGATCGATATTGTCAATTTCTTCTTGAATATCAGGATCGGGATCGGGATACTTTTTTTGGTAAAGATCTAACAGACCAAATAGATCCTTGATATAGCCCAAAGCAGGTTGGATATTCCCCCCGAGAAAGCCAATCGGGTTGTTGATTTCATGGGCAACACCAGCAACCAAATTGCCGAGAGCAGACAATTTTTCACTTTGAATAATTTGCAGTTGAGAAGCTTGCAATGCGGCAGTTTTCTGCATCACCTGATCTTCTAACTTTTGTGTTAATAGGTTTAACTGTAAATGGGTTCTTACTCTAGCCAGTACTTCTTGTTCTTGAAAAGGCTTAGTAATATAGTCCACCGCACCTAGTTCAAACCCCTTGATCTTATTACTCGTATCAGAGAGCGCTGTCATGAAGATAATGGGAATATTGATGGTTTTGGGATTACTTTTTAGTCTTCTACAGGTTTCAAATCCATCAATTTCAGGCATCATCACATCTAACAAGATGAGGTCGGGCAATTTTCGCTCAACCTGATGAAGGGCGCGTTCTCCGCTCGTGGCGATCGCCACATCGTATCCCGCATCGCTTAAAGCCTCTGAGATAACATCCAGATTAGTGGGGGTATCATCAACAATTAAAATCAAAGCATTGGAATCGTCAACAGTCATGCTCTCTATAATCCTCATTGTTATTAATTAGGGAGATTCAAAACGGAAGATATCGACGCAGCAAGGCTTCGATATCTTCCGTTTTAAATCCCTTAGCCAGCAACTGCACCTTCTGGACAAACGGCAAATAGCGCTCATCCCTCTGTCCAATCAGCCCAGCGCTATCGCCAAGCTTCTTAAGCAACCCATCAAGGGCTAAATCCAACAACATTCTCAAATCCTCCTCTGGTGGCACGACAAAATCTTCT